>JBOFJV010000368.1:0-3169 GCA_051657005.1 Legionella sp.
GAACAGAAAAATATGCCCAGGCTTATTGTCGCATTTCCAGTTATTTACAAACTATGCAAAATAAGGGAATAAATCCTTTGGTTGCTGTAGCTATGGCATTGAACAATCAACGTTAGAGTACAGTTTCTTTCACCCCTGTGCGTCACGCAGTGGCGTATAGGGGTGAGTAGTTACCTACAATCAAGCACATTTTATTATTGACCCAAGACATCAACATCGTTACCAAAAGCAAGGAAACTCTTATTACATTTTTCCAGACGACATCGATCCGCAAACTACATTGAGTGAAGATGACTGGTTAAAAGCAAAAGTGAATTACGATAAGTTAAAACACGATGTTCAAGCAGTTCATGTACAACATAACGCTCAAAAACAGCAACAAGTGCAGGCAATAAGAGAGCGAAGACAACCTCATCTCGATCTTAGAAATGAGTTTCTTGAGCGTGTAGACACGATTAATGCAAGCAAAGTAGAAATGCTGCAAGCATTAACCAGTGCCAGAACCCAAAGAGAATTACTAAGCAGTGCTCCAGATAATGAGGTTCCTTTTGCTCCATCACCTAAACCACAAATGACGAGTAAGAAAAAAAAAGATCAAGAACCGGAGATTACTTTTCAACCTACTCCCAGACCCAAGCCCAAGAGCAGCTATGAATGGATGATGCAAGAACTTGAAGGTTTAGTGCCATCTCAAAGACCAGCGCCACGTCCAGATGTGATTCGTAAAGTACACAGTGAACTCGAGGTAGTTGTTCCTAAAGAACAAAAAAATGAACTTCAGGACTTAATCGGTGCAGTAAAACCGTGGCAAATAATGCCTCAGGATCAAAGGCTTGGCTGGTTATATCGAGCTAAAAAATTCATACCCGATATTCCAGTACCCGAGTCAGATCTCACCTTAACACCTCCGAAAAAGTATTAAGTTAATTCCGTAACCTGTTGCAAGCAAACAGGTTACCATTCCCCCTATTCCAAATGGTTCATCCCTTTTGCAAGCAACCGAACTTCTGCTCACATCATGGTGGGTTAGGATACGCTTTTCTAAGCGCAACGAGCTAATTATTTGGATCTTTTGTTTGACAAGATCCAATACTACTTGCTACTATGAATGCTCTAATAATTTATTTCACACTCTGTAATAAATATGAACAAATGATTGCACCATAAAATTCGTTTAAACAGCTTAATGAAGTTGGTGCAAGCTATTTCTTATAGTGTTTCTATTATTGTGGTGGTCGTGGTTTACCTCTCCTCACCCTAAGGTTGCGTCATTCGATTATTCGACCTCTCTAGGGAAAGGCCGAATAATCAAGCGATATGACATTAACTATCCTGAGGAGAATTTAATATGGGAAACCAACTCGGTGACGATGCATCACAGAAAAAAAAGACTATTACCTGTCGCGCTGTTATTATCGTTAGCTTAAGCGCTGCCTTCTTATTTTATAAATACATTCTGCAAAACTTTACGAGTATTATGCCCCAACAATTGATGGATACTTTTCATTTGCAAGGTTTAGGGCTTGGTGTTTTATCCGGTGTATATTTCTGGACATACCTCATTGTACCATTATTTGTAGGAGTTGTACTCGATAAATACGGTACTCGATGGGTAACTACTGGTGCCATTTTTTGTTGCGCCTTAGGGATCTACATGTTTGCGCAGGCCCAAGAGTTAAATACGGCCATTGGGGGACGCTCCTTAACTGGTGTTGGAGTTTCTTTTGCCGCCATTGCTTATTTCAAATTGGCTGCAGTATGGTTTTCAAAAAAATATTATGCTCTTTTAACTTCGTTACTCGTTGCCGCAGGAATGATTGGTGCTATTTTCGGACAAATGCCCTTCGCTTGGCTGGTAAATCAAGTAGGATGGAGAGAAAGCCTGGTTTATATAGCATGGTTAGGAGTGCTCTTAGGTATATTCTTTCTTTTTATCGTTAAAGATCAACCCTCATCTCCAATTGAGCCGTTTGAATCAGAAACAAAACACGCATCAAAAAATCAGCATGTATGGAAAGACATACTCTTGATTGTAAAAAGCAAACAAAATTGGTTATTAACTGGATACAGTGGTTTAGCTTTTGCACCTGTAGTCATTTTTTGTGGTTTATGGGGAAATCCTTTCTTACAAAAAGCGTATCATCTGGATAAATTAGTTGCTCCTTCATTGATTTCTTTAGTCTTTGTAGGCTTGGCAATTTCGTGTCCTTTATTTGCTTTATTTGTAAATCGCATTAAAAATCGCTGTAATTTTATGTTCTACAGTACCATGGTTTCTGCATTATCAATAAGTTTAGTGATCTTTGCGCACCCAATGCCAATTTGGCTACTCAGCGGATTACTCTTCATCTTTGGTTTCAGCCTAGGTGCTTTTCCAATCGTATTTGTTATTGGAAAAGAATCAAACCCATTATATTTAGCAGGTACTGCTACATCATTGATTAATGCCAGTGATGCCTTCCTTGACGCAGTGACCGAACCTGCTATCGGTAAAATTTTAGATATTTTTAGTAATACTGGAGTTTCACATGATTTCTCATTATTTAGTTATCATATTGCATTAGCTATTCTACCCTTATACCAAATTATCGGTGCATTTCTTTTAAGATGGGTTAAAGACGAGCATCATGCTGCTCATTAAGCCTGGTTTTAATACGTTGCTCAGTGCATTTTGAGCAACGTTCTTCAATAGCCATGGGTTCCTCTAGGCCGCACCCCATAGCCATCAAGCCAAGAAAGGATGAAATAAAGTAACTGATTGAATTCAAAAAAATAACTTTTTAGTTAAAATTTTTTTAATTCGATCTTTCATTAAAAGTAAGTTGGGGACTGAGGTATCGACACTTATTTTTAGTAGTATATTATATGAGCATTATGCCGTCGTTGCGAGCCGTAGGCGAAGCAATCCAGCGTCTTTTTGGGCTTCAGATGCACTGATTAGCTTTTTTAATGGCACTGGATCAACTATGTCTCAACCAAGATATTAGATTGTTATGGTTGAGCATTTTTTAGCCTTGCATTAGCAATAACAATGATTTTTCTCATCAATGCAACCAAGGCCACCATTTTAATTTTTCCTCGCGAAAGAAGGCCTTCGTAGAATGTTTTGAGGTTACTGTTGGAGTTTCTGGCAGCCATAGCTGCTAGAAATAAAAGAGGCTTCACGCCG
>JBOFJV010000369.1:0-20504 GCA_051657005.1 Legionella sp.
TTCTCTTTTAATGAAAAGAGCATTAACACAAAAGGCATGTCGTAAATTAATACCTACCTTCTTAGGCATGCTGACTGAATTAAAGCAAAGTGCTTTTAAGGCTTTAGCTTCATTGGGTAAGACCATGGGAGCTTGGAAAGATGAAGTCGCCAGAATGTGGCGGCTTAGTAAATCAAATGGAATCACAGAAGGGTTTCATCGTAAAATGAAACTCATTCAGCGAAGAGCTTATGGTTTTAGAAAATTTGAAAATTACAGAGTGCGTGTTAAGGTGCTCTGTGGGTGATTAGAGCTGCCCCCTGAAATGGGAAAGAGCCAAAAAAGACAACGCTACTGGAATTTGAGGTGAACTATCTTAGCCTGATGTAGCGTAACGAACCACTGGTTTATTGATTGTAACTGTCACGAGGGATGTACATTTCGTCTTTGCGATCCTTGGCGAAGCAATCAAAAACAATGCTTTGTTAGAATACTGCTCTGGATTTCACTTCGTTCGCAAAGACGTGCCATTAGAATAATCTCTGCTCTTAGCAGAACATTAACCTTTACCACCTTTAGAAGCATCTTTACCAATATTACTACCCTTACCAGAAACTTTTCCGCCTCCGCCAGCACCACCAAGAGCACCTTTGGCTTTATTAAGTCCCTTCATTCCATATCCACTCAATTGTTTGTCTACTTGTCCTTGCGCGGTTTGCGTTTCTTTTCCTGCTTCTTTGACTTGTCCTTTTGACTCTTCACCCCATTGCGCGGTTTCTTGACCGATGCCTTCTGGGGTACCGCCTATCCAGCGTAATACTTTGTCAGGCAAATAGGTAATAAGCGTAAATGATTTTTGCACAACGGTTAAATAAGTTGAGGTATAGACTAATATGGAGAAAAAGTATGCATAAATACCAGCCCACTCGGTATATTGGAACCCTGAGGCAGGAATAGAAGATAAACCGGTTGAGGTTGTAAAGCTACCGTACACTTGCGTATTCTGTCCCTGGATGAAAAGTATCGCTTGATCGTATCCAGCATTTAGTATCCATACACCAACATAAGATAAAGCAATTCCGGCAATATAGCCGATAATCATCATGGATGGGCGTAAAAAGACATTGGCGAGAATCATTATTGCAGCCTCACCTTTACCAAATGCCTCATGGCCTTCAGGATGGGTCACACCCAGAGCAACAATAGGTGCAGCAACCATTGCTTCGATGACGGACATAAGCCAACCCATCCCGCCGAAAACAAAAATCATATACGGTAAAATAGGAACATAATATGCGGTTACAAAGCCAATAGACACCATTACCCCCACCCACGCGACCAGTAAAGGCATACCTAAAGAGATTAATGCAAAAATGAAAACACCAAATACCGGGATCAGGGCACTAGTAACCGCCATATCCAACAATTGCAACCACAAATTCCCAGAGAAATTAATGTATTGAACACCCATATTGGCTAAAGCGACTACAGGATTCACTCCTGGTGTCGAGATAGTAGTGAGGCCTTGCTGAAAAATAACCCCCATTCCTTTTAATGGAATCATTATGAACGCCATAATCACTTGATTAATAATCTTTCCAAAAGCATTCATAAGGAAGTTATAAATTGTTAAGAAAATTTTATTATAGAGCAGGTTTCCAATTATCTGACCGAGACAGAATGAACCAAAAATACCCAATGAGACACTCCCGCAGTCAAAAGTAGCTGTCGATAATAGAAGACCTGTTGTATCTGGAGTAAACGTATTAATACTACCGCCAAATGTTAAATTTTTTACACCTGGCTGACCTGGAGTTTGCATCATCAGGGAGTTATTCATAAATCCATATACAGTTGATGATGCATTACCTGTAACTAACTCTTGCGTGGTTGAAAAAGAGGGAAGTTGCGAATTTGTGTTACCAGAAGTGGCGCTAGTAGTAATAAGTGCTTGTACTTGCTGTACCGCAGTGGGGTCATTGCTGAACCATTCACATAATTGGCTAAAATCTCTATTTAGCACATTTCCTGCGCTACAGGAATACCCTTTTGAAGCGGAACCATTCGAGGTAAATGGCGATGATAAGGAGTTCGGATTGAACTTACTCAGTTCCAATCCAGTGTTCGAATCTGTTTGCCCAGCATTTGTTACTGCATTACCACTTCCTTGAATTAACACCAGGTTAAAAAAGTACGCACCCGCCATCAACCATCCTTGTGTTGAGGCCTGGTTAATAAATCCGGTTGCATTCTTTGAATTGATCCCCGCTTGCAGTTCAGTGACCAAATTCACTGTTGGCATCATGACCCCATTGTACGCATTAATTGCATTAATAACCTCTGTTCCATTAAATAATACACCTACATTATTATTGCCATTGTTGCCTGTTGTAGCGCCCCAAATAACACAATTATCAGTGTAATTGTTACACGTTTCTCCTGCTTGCGTATAAGGTACACCAAATTGCTGATTTGCAACTGTAGAAAACGGACTTGATGGCTTTGTGCTTGCTACTTGCGGATCATTATTCACGATAACTCGTGCTACAGAAGATAAATTAACGTACATCTGCTGCACGGCTATTGCACGAGACAATTGTGTTGCTGAGATCTCTCCTGGAGTTAAATTAGTCCCTTGTCCAGAACCCACCGTGACTGTATTCCCATCAGCATCTGTATAACTTGAACCAACATTTGTGATGGTCCCAGGTTGTGGCGTTGTACTGGGGAAGTTTGCTTGTTGATTACTAAAAATAGGGCTCAAAGTACTCAGGTTGTTCCACTGAATCGTACCGCAAATCCCATTTAAAAAATGATATTTTGAGCCTTTCTCAAAGTGAGGCATATCAAGAGTCCAGGATGGTTTGTCTGGATGTTTACTTTGAAAATCAATTGCATTGACTGAACTTATAAAATCGGGAACAGCGGTTTTACAGAAAGTATCAATTGAACCGTTTGGGGTAGCATTTTCGCAACTGCCTCCACTTTGCAGCGCTTTGCTTCTGGTATTTTCGAGTTGTGTCTGCAGGCCTAACATACACACTTGCCCAGCAAGGATGGCACTTGCTCCAGTAGCAATGCCTGCAACCCCCGTATTACCACTAACTATTGCTGAAGCCGGGTTAATTTGTTGGGCTTGAATAATCACACCACCACGGTTCAAATAGCTTAATGCAGCATCCCATACCTTATCTGCAGCGCCCACCCCCTGCACGACAAGCCACATCACAAAAATTTGCATTAAACAATAACCAGAGGCCTTAGGAATTAATAAAGCCAGCCCCACAGAAGATCGAATTGGAATCCAGATTGAAGACCACTTTTGCCCAAGCATTTGACCTTCATGCGCGGTATTCATCGTGGAAACCATCAGGGTATACATGATAATAATACCGCCCAGAGCTAATACCGCGGCATTAAATACACCAAACATGCTCCCCATGATCTGGCTACCAGTACCACTTAGAACACCATCTACAACACCAAATAAGTTACCAAGGAAGACCACCGAATAATCACTCGCCGGAGGAGCAAAAGTCATCGACCCATCCGCCAATACTAAACAAGGAAACACAAAGAGAAGTATGGCCACTACCAACTTATTCATTTCTTCTCTCCTAACAACCCTTGCCTATACCATTCATCGAGGGTACATCCCAACTTTCGTTGTTTCATTTGAAAATACCAGAAGTGATAACGGAAGGCTAAAATTAATGCAATCATAGTGACAATAAGACTTAAAATGAACGCCTTTATTGACCCCATAAACAGCTGATATCCTGCGTAAATCAAAATCAGACAAGCAACAACTACCATCACAATACTTAACCGAAATAATGACCTTTGTTTTACAAGTATACTTTCATCCGTAAGCTCCAGCTTTTTCATTGCTTCGTCAAATGATTCAACATCAGTTTCTTGCCTGGGTACAAACATGCGTTTAAAACCATTACCTAAATATAGAGTAAAGGCCATCACACGATCCCAGTCAAACCATTGACGAACCTTGATAACCCTCGTAATTCCTTTAATAATTCGTGATTCTGGATGCTTTTTCATATTTTTACTTCTTTCTTTTACCATTCATATTATACTATAGTAGTAAGTAACACATTAGTCCATTAGTCATAATCGGTAAAGAAAGAGTAAAAAATGCCTGATCTAAGTCACGAAGCATCTGCCAAGTACTGGTTTGAATATATTGATCCTATGATATATAGAGTGATTACCTTTATGGAAAGCGTAGAGGACTGGACGCTGGATGGGAATCCAGAGTTTGAGGAAGCCATGGAACAATTAGGCAGAGAACTTGATGATATCGAGAAAATAGATATGGGTCTATTAGCAGAAGAAGAGAAATTCATTCGTATTGTTGGGAACATTAAATCTGGGCGAGGACTTCGCTTATTGCAAGCTATTGATACAGTCCATCCAGGCAGTGCTTCGCGAATCTTAATCCATGCAGAGGAAACAAGTACTGGAAGTCATGATCCCGCAGGAGTTTTTCTCAAAAGAAATATTGTATTTGAACGCTTAAGGTTATTGTCTCGTGTTTTTTGCCAATACCGCCTTAAACTTGTTTTACGTGCACTCGAAGGGGAAGAATAAATGAAATTAGGGTCAAAACTCGCATTGCTTAATTTGCTTTGCTGTACTACGTTACCGGTTATGGCAGATGACGCATCTACTGCGTGGATGCAACAACAACAATCCATGTCGCATTTAGTCAAATATTTTCAAAATTTTGGTAGTTATCTAGGTTTTGATGTGACTCAATTGCCTTCAGCAAGCGATAGCACGCAGGCTCAAACCAAATTACTTAATCTGCCTGTTACCCAACTGGCACAGACTTATTTATTTTATAGTTTTTTAGGAGCACTTCCAGTAAACACATTTAATAGCAATGCCTTTGCTGAGTTTGCTCCTAAGGGTTCGGCAAATAATGTCGACTCATTAAATAATCTGGCGAACACTACTTTTTCTCAACAAAACTACAACTCTCCTTCCTCATCTAATTCCGGTTCAAGTGCCGCAAATAATGTGACGGTCAATGCGTTAATTGATCAACAAACCTATCAAAATGATCCTGTAAGCCAAGGAATACTCAATATATTAGGCACACCAAATTATACTTTTTGTATGTATAACGATGGTGTTACCCCGAATGGAAAGTGCGATAACATCCCCTACAATACTCTTGTACCTTATAACGTAATCGGAACTCCATTACCTAGCCCGCAACGTCTTTTTAGCTACTGTTATATGCAACAATTTATGAGTCAACTTAATACCAATACCTTATTAAGCCCTCTCATGTATAATACACAGAGCGCTCAAACAAGCGTTCCTCCGTGCCCACCAGACTCAAATCAACCAAATAATACTACGAATAACAACCCAGGATTAACAGCACAAAGTCAGGTACAACAAGCAGCAAACTTCATTCGTTATGTCTCTGGTGGAGTCACTCCTGCTGGCTTACTCAGCTGGTCAGATTATACAAGTTTGTATAGGTCAGCCACTACTCCAGGTACAGATGCTGCAAGCAAAGGCCAACAACAATCATCTCAAGCCGCCCTCAGCTCATATCTTACAAGCTTACGTACCTATGCGGCTCAAAGCTCAGTAGGATTAAGTAATTTGTATTATATTATGTCAAAGCGATTACCACAGACTATACCCAAGACTGATAGTTCATCCGGTGAAAGCCTTCCGCCAACAAGCCAGGAATTGAGTGAATTTAACATGGCCACTTGGAGATTGTTTAATCCCCAAAGCACGACTCCAGGAAGTACTCAGTGGATGAATCAAATCAACACGGCCTCCTCTGTGTCGGTACAAAAGGAAATTGCAATATTGCTTGCTGAAATCAACTATCAAATGTATTTGGATCGCCAAATCCAAGAGCGTATATTACTAACCAATAGCGTGATGTTACTGCAAAATACGCGTAATTTTCAGCCGAAAACCAGCATCAATACGAAACCATAATCATATAAAATTTAACTCCAGGTGAAATAGATATCTGTTTCACCTGGTTTTTTCATTAAAAAATTAGTTTTCTCAATTTAAAATAATTTTTGTATAACATATACCTAGCCCAATCAAAAATACATTATTTTAATAAAAATAAAGGTGCAAAAAATGGTATATGTGATATTATTTCATGCAACTTGTAACTTCATGTTTTTAAGCTAAAACTTTGGCGAACTAATATGTCCGAACCTTATGTTTTTTATATCGATGGAATGACATGTACCAGTTGTACTGGAACGATAGAATCGTATTTAAAAATTAAACTGTCGAACAAATTTCGGTCTTTCTCAGTGGACCTTACAGAAAAAGACCCTAAAAAAACAATAATCCAACTTGTCGATGATGATCGTGACCATAAAGAAGTTTGGACTGAATTAAAGGGGTATATCGAAGAAATCGGTTTTGAATGCAGGGACTATGATTACCCAAATCAATCTACTGATAAAAAAACTACAGAACAACTGAGACAAGAACAAACTGAAGAACAGGAACAACAGAGCAGATTAACACTCCTTATTGCTAAAGCCAAATCATTACTTACCTCACATTGGGTTTTAGGTATCATAGGATGTGTATCAGGTGTTGCAGTACTACTAGCATGTCTCGGCGGCTTAACATTGGCCTTCATGATCCCCATTGCCATTTTTAGTACTTTATTAACGTTGATACTTGGCTCTAATTCATTTTATGAAGCATGGAAAAAATGGACTAAAGCTGAAACCCTAACCATGGATAGTTTATTTGCATTGAGTGCGATTGCAATTCTTGCCGTTTCCATCGCATCCTTATTCGTTCCTTGGTTACCTATGATGTTTGAAGCGGGTTTGCTTATTTATGGATTTAGGCACATCGGCATTGCCATAGAAGACACCATAAAAGAAAAAATTGGCACAGCTAAATTTCAAGACAGAGCGTCGAAACGAGTAAGAAAACAAACCTCGTCTGGTTTTGAAGAAACGCCGTTAGATGAGATCACGATAGATGAGGTCATTATTGTACATCCAGGAGAAATTATTCCTCTTGATGGCGTCTGCGAAGAAGACAGCCTTATTTACAATACCATTATCACTGGGGCTATTTTACCGCGTAATTTCGCTGTGAACGAAAAAGTTCTCGCAGGAATGCGTTTGGCCGATAATGCTGCGCCCTTAAAAATTCGCGTCACTAGAACGCAAAAAAACTCCTACTTGGCTCGACTTGATGCCGCAATAGAAAAATCCGCGCTGGAAAAAGCACCGATTGAAATAAAAACTGGGAAGTTACTTGCTTATTTCATCCCTACAGTGATCATCTTATCTGCTGTATCAGGAATCATTATTGGTCTCTTTTTTCCTCCAGCTGTGGCAATTCAATGTGCCGTGTCCGTCTTAGTCAGTGCATGTCCTTGTACATTGGGTTTAATTACGCCGCTTGCAGTAAAAACGGGAATGCATAAAGCAGCCGAGAATGGAGTTCAATTTAAAAGCGCAAAAACGTTGCAACAAACGGAACAAATTGATACGGTAATTTTTGATTTAAATGGAACGTTAACAACTGGAGTTCCACTTGTAAAACAAATCTACCTATTCGATGAAAGTAATCTCTCTGAAATGGACCTTATTTCTGTATGTGCTGCTTTAGAAAAAGAATCCACCCATCCCATAGGAAAAGCCATTTATTCCTTTGCGAACCAGCACAGCAACCAGAAACTGGATGCTGTTGTTACTGATAACGCACATCATTCAGGAATCTCTGGTCGGGTAAAAAATCAAAACTATACCATTGGAAGCATCACCTTGATGTACGAAAAAAACATCATTATTCCGCCGAAATTCGCACAACCCCATCTCGATGCAGGCGATCAATTAGTCTATGTAGCTCGTGACAATATGGTCGTAGGATTCATGGTGATGACAGATCCACTGCGTAAAGATGCATACGCGACGATTAAAGCTTTGAAAGCGATGGGCAAGGATGTTCATTTATGTACTGGTGCGGATGAAGAAACAGCTCTGTGTTATGCAAAAGCGCTAAAGATTGAAAAAGAAAAAGTTTATGCGAACTGTATTGCCACTTCCATGAATGGGAATCATCGCTCAAAAACAGCCTATATCCATTCTTTAAGAAAAAAAGGACATACCGTAGCAATGATAGGAGACGCAGGCAATGATGCACAAGCAATTGCAGCAAGTGATTTAGGCATTGCGGTAGCATCTGATGGCAGTGATGAGTTAACCCAGCAAGTTGCAGGCATCGTCATTCATACAGGAACTCTATTGCCGATTGCGTCAGCCTTTGCGGTTTCCAAACAAACTGTATCCAATATCAATCAAAATCTGGCGATGAGTTTGGTATACAATATTGGTTCAATTCTTTTTTCAGGAGGCCTGTTAGTCGCTTTAGGTTTAACACTTAATCCGATTTCCCCCGTTGTCGGTGTAGGATTTATGATTCTTCAAGCCTGCTTCATTTTACTGAATGTCTATCGCTTTAAACAGCAACCATTAGAGCATTTACAAGCGGAAAATCAACAACAAGAAGAGCACCTATCAGAAGAGTCATCCCACTCAAAAATGAATCGGCATACACCGCGACATCGAAGCGAACCCCTCGTTGAACACGAGTCAACATTCACCCAAAATCCTGAAAAAAATCAATCATCATCCTACTCATTCTGGAGCTGTTGTGCTGCAACCAGAACTGAAGCAGATTTTGAGTTTATGTCAGATAAGCCCAGTGTCATGAACTGCAATTAACTGAATAAATCCAAGATTGACAATTGCAGCCTGGCTGCGTAATAGTTCGTGGTATATCAATTGATTAAAGAGAACTGCCGTCTTCGCGAACGAAGTGAAGCAATCCAGAATAGAATCCTAGCGAGCCATTGCTCTGGATTGCTTTGCAAGGCTCCCAAAGACGAAATTTTCATACTAGTGAACAGTTACCTGAGAACAGCATAACGGAACCCTTGGTTCCGAGTCACATCAATATACTACGCGACACTGCCATTTTCTTTTAAGGTAACATCATTCAATGAATGGTTACTGTCTAAAACCGTAGCCAGTTTTGCCATTACCTCCTCCACAGAAATGAGTTGCATCGGCTCATCGCCATGTACATGCTGTCCCCAAACATCCTCAATGCATTTACTTCCTAGAATTTTTTCCGCTGCTTCAGGATAACGATTAACCACTAAATGCTGAAAAAGGTAAGGGCCAGAAATAAGTGGATTTGTTACTGCATGTAATGCGACAACTGGCGTATTCACTGCCGTGGACATATGTGATGGACCGGTATCAGGGCACAAAACTACTGTTGCTTTACTGATCAGCGCGAGTAATTGTTTGGGTTTGGTTTTACCTACCAAGTTAATTGCAGGAACAACTTGAGTGATTTGGTCAGCTAATTGCCTGTCAAAATCGATTGGACCTCCAGTGATAACTACTTGAACATTCCACTGTTCACGAGCACGCTGCAAAACGTCAATATACCGTGCAACAGGCCAGCTACGCTCGGGTTTACTTGCAGCAGGATTAATCACCAAAATTGGACCTTGTTTTGGCAAATGCTGCTCAGCCCATTGATGGTCTGCTGCTGCAATAGGTAAATCCCATCGAATAACTCGTTCATTGATTCCCAAGGCTTGAGCAAATTTCAAAAATCCATCCAAAGTATGCTCTAAGCCAGGAGTAATTCGTTCATTAACAAATAGACCATGCGCATCATTCGCTCGATGCTCATCATAACCAATTTTACGTTTTGCCCGAATCAAGGGATAGAGGAAATTCGTTCTAAGGCTCGCTTGTGGGGCTAATAAAACATCAAAGGATAGGCCTTTCATCTGTTTTCTAAAATGCCAATAATCCAAAATCGTATGGGGTTTATCGATTAAAATGAATTCAACTCCATCCATTCCCTCAACCAAATCAAAAGCTGGTTTGGAAATAATCCACGTCAATTGAGCATGAGGAAAACTGGCTTGTAATGTTCTAATGAGTGGAACAGCCATTAGAACATCACCTAAAGCGGATAATCTAACGATACAAATGGAATTAATCATTCTGTAAAACAAACCGCGAACCACAATAAGGACAAACTTCGACGCCAGTCTTGTCTATAGGCAAATAAACCTTTGGGTGTGCATTCCATAACTCCATATCTTTTGTTGGGCAACTCAAAGGTAAATCATTACGATGAACTACATAATTTTTTTCTGTACTTGCTGGTTCTTTTTTAGTGTCTAACATAATGGTCCTTTAAAAATATTTGCTAGGATTATCTAATATTTCCCCCGTTTTCGCTAGAATCTCGTCACGAAAACTCACATTTTGTGGGTCGTAGTAGACTGCATCACCCCAATGCCTAAGCCAAGTCAATTGACGCTTAGCCAATTGTCGGGTCGCGGCAATTCCTTTATCACGCATCATCGAGTCATCATAATCGCCCTGCAGGTATTCAATGACTTGCCTATATCCCACACAACGCATCGAGGGTAAGCTCATGGTTAAGTTCCATTTTTGTTGCAACTGCCTTACCTCTTCAACAAACCCTTCAGTTAACATTTGCTCAAAACGACATGCAATACGCTCATGCAGCCAAGATCTTTGTCCAGGGAAAAGAATAAAATTCACAAAATCAAATTGAGGCCTGTCGTTTTGCGCCTCAAGAAATGCGGATAAACTTGTTCCGGTCAAGTAATACACCTCAAGTGCGCGTTGAATTCGTTGGCTATCGTGTGCATGAATGCGTGCTGCAGACACAGGATCAACGTGCATTAATTGTTGATGCAGCGCTCCTAAGCCCTTTAGCGCTGCTTCGTTCTCAAGCTGTTGACGTACAACCGGATTTGCCTCAGGCAAAACCGCTAACCCATTTTGTAATGCATTAAAATACATCATAGTTCCGCCCACAAGCAGTGGCACTTTACCACGTGCAATGATGTCGTCACATAAGGCCACTGCCTCAGCGCAAAATTGTGCTGCAGAATAAGAATCCGTAGGATCTTTGATATCAATTAAATGATGTGGCACTTTTTGTAATTCGCTTGGAGTGGGCTTAGCAGTTCCAATATTCATTTCTCGATAGATCAGTGCCGAATCAACGCTAATAATCTCAAATGGATAACGGGCTACCAATTCAAAAGCTGCAGCAGTTTTTCCTGAGGCCGTGGGCCCCATTAAACAAAACACTAATTTTACCATTTACAATCTCAATTAAAAAAACAAGGCAAAATATTCAAACAGACAAAAGACTGTTCAAATCTGCATTGGTTAACACTTTAAACAATCCTGTTTTTTTACTTTCCTCTCCATATATTCTAAGGAGTAACTCATTTAACTCCATTTTTTCCTCAACACTCAACAGTCTGGGATCAAATACTTGGGCCTGATTCATCAATTCAATCAACGAATGCGACTCAACACACTCTGAATCGTTAACTGCTTCCAGAAACAGATGCAAATTTAAATGGGGCATGCAAAGCGGCATACTACGAACCAAGACTTCATGTTCACCCATCCATTCAAGTTGCACACCTAACTGATTAAGGCTTTGAGTGAGCTCAATAGCGTTCAATTGACGCTTGTATGAAAAAGTATAACGAATCGGCACTAATAAAGGTCGATTCGTCAATGGCAACGTCATTTGAGTCATTTGTTCGCGCATTTTATATTGATGTAAGGCCATTACATCAACAAGACAAGGTTGTTGCTGTATCAATACTAAAATATATCGATTCAATAAAAGAAGCCAAGACAGCTCGTTTTGCATTGCATACACCGGCTCCTTTGATACGGTTAATCGGGGATAAGGCTCATAAATTTCTTGGGCTTGTTCTTTATATGATGGAGCAGCAGGTAAGTACTCATTTTCCTGACTCTCCTCAGTCTCATTTTTTGACCTTAATGCGGCAACCACTTGTGAGATAAAAAAATCAAATACCAATCGCGGTTGTTGAAAGCGTACTTCATGCTTCGTAGGATGCACGTTAACGTCAACTTCGGCATGATTTATTGTGAAATACAACACGCAGGCTGGAAAACGCCCTGGATGCAATAAACCCTCATATGCATGTTTCAAGGCCTGATGAATCAGTTTGTCTTTTACCATTCGTTGATTGATGTAAACCCATAATCGATCATTTTGACTGCGCTGAAAACTCGGACCACTAATCCAACCGTTCAATTTCATTGTTCCGTGTTCGACATCAAGATAAATTGCATCTTTAATAAAAGCACTTCCCAAGATCCGTGTCATGCGGGTTAATCGCGCTTGTTCGCTTGTTGCTGCAGGAAGCGTTAAAACGTGCTTGCCATTATGTTTGAGCGTCAACGCAATGCTTGGGGCACTCAGAGCAAAACGCTTCACCACCATTTCGATGGCCTGAAACTCCAGTTTTTCACTTTTTAAAAATCGCTTTCGGACGGGAGCATTAAAAAATAAATCAACAACATCTACTGTTGTCCCTACTGACCGTGCGCAAGGCAAATGAGTTATTTCCGTGCCCCATGCCTGCAACATAATTGCGGTTTCCTGATGCATCGGTTTCGAACTGATTGTAACTTTAGCTACAGAGGCAATACTTGCCAAAGCTTCACCGCGAAACCCCATGCTCTCAATGGCATATAAATCATCAAGTGAATTAATTTTACTCGTAGCATGCGCAGCGACAGCTAAAACTAAATCCTCTGCCACAATACCTATCCCATTATCGCTGATTTTGATTTGATTCAAACCACCATAACCAATCTCAACAGTAATGGCATCAGCGCCTGCATCAAAAGAATTTTCCAGTAATTCTTTTACCACAGAAGCCGGTCGTTCGATGACCTCTCCCGCAGCAATTTGATTTGCAATAAGCGGGGATAATTGCTGAATTCTCACGCCCATGCCGAAGGAATCACTAATTTTTGGCCAGGCTTAAGACGGGTAATCCCGTGTAAACGATTTACCGATTGTAAGGCTGCGACTGACACATGATAACAAGCGGCTATTGCAGGTAAAGTCTCGCCTGAGCGCACTAGATGCACGTTATTATTTGTTGTCATTGCCTCAATCAGCGAGCCATGAGGAGGATTCTCCCAGAAGTACCCTTTAATTCCTTGGAAAATTGCTTGACTTAAACGAGTTTGATACGAGGAACTGGTTAAATTACGCTCCTCTATAGGATTAGAAATAAATCCTGTCTCAACCAGAATGGAAGGAATATCGGGAGATTTCAAAACCACAAAACGCGCTTGTTCCACTTTATTATTATGCAAATTAGTAAAATTACCCAGTTGATTTAAAACCCGTCCGCCCATTTGTAAACCTGAATTAATAGTCGCTGTTTGTGATAAATCAATTAATACCGAACGCACCACACCATTCTGATCATCCAAATCACCTAAATTCACACCACCCAGCTCAGAATAGTTCTCTTTTTCTGCAATCCAACGCGCAGCCTCACTTGTGGCTCCTCTTTGTGATAAAGCAAAAACAGAAGCACCATGAGAATGATGGTTATTAAATGCATCAGCGTGAATCGCAACAAATACATCACCATTGTATTCTCGAGCAATATCCAGCCGTTGTCGCAGTCCTACATAATAATCTCCAGAACGTGTTAATACAGCGCGCATTCCTGGTTGTCTGTCGATTAATTGTTTTAATTTTAAAGTAATCGCCAAAACAACATCTTTTTCGCGACTGTGACGAGGGCCTCGAGCACCAGGGTCTTTCCCGCCATGTCCAGCATCCAACACCACAATCACATCGCGGAGCCTAACAGGTTTAGCACTCACTTTGATCGGTTTTTGGTTTGCTAAAATAGGACGTACTTGCTGTGCTGGCGGAACAGCCTCAACTTTTACGGGCAATTTTGCCTGTTGTACTAGTTGCATTGGTTGGGGGATCTTTTGCGCGTTGACCGCCTTGGCAATAACAGGAGTTGTTTTATTTGGAGTACTTGCAACAGGAGGCAGCGCAGGAATACCGTTGTGTAACAGATCAACACGCACTCCTCCATAAACACCATTAGGCTTCCAGGGAGATGAACGAAGTTGTACTTTTTGACTTATCTCAAAAACCAACCTTAATGTTTGTGGATCGGTGCGCCCACTACGTACTTGGCGTACCAATCCATTAATTAAACCGACTTGATTCAAATCGATTGCTAATTGAGTCTCCTTTAAATCCAATACCACGCGCTCAGGATTACTCAAAACAAAAACCTTGTGCGTAAATGGCCCATCAATCGTCAGATAAAGAGAGGTTTGGTTTCCTTGTTGTTTTAATGCAACATATTTAAGTTGAGCACTCGATACCATAACAGAACAGAAACACAGTACAACAAAACATCCTAAGCGAAAAATCATGTTTCACCTGCCAGGAGAGCTAAAATTCTTTTGCCAGCCACGCTTAATGCCACAATATGCATTTCACGCCCAGCCCCTGTAATACTTAACTTAAAACGAATATCCACATTAGGCAATGCCTTTCCTGCATTTTCAGCCCATTCAATGCAACAAATACTCTCTTGCGTAAAATAATCTCTAAATCCAAGATATTCTAATTCTTCTTCATGATGTATCCGGTACAGATCAAAATGATGGATAAGTAACGAATGACAGCTGTAACTTTCTACAAGTGAGAAGGTAGGGCTTTTTATAGCAGATTGCACGCCCAAATGGCGTAACATCGCACGAATGATTGTCGTTTTACCTGCACCAAGATCACCACTAAAACTCATCACCAACGAGGGATTCAGACAGGCAGCCAATCTGACAGCAAAATGTGCGCTTGCTTTTTCATCCGGTAGGTTCAAAGTAATTTCTCTATTCGTTTCGCTATGTGCCATCATTCAGGGTAATTTAAAATATGGGGTAAAACATCAAACAAATCGCTGGCAAGCATTCCAGCCCCTCCTAATTTTTTTGCTATTTGGTCTCCGGCAACTGCATGTGCCCAGACACCACACTGTGCCGCATCTGATAAAGACAAACCTTGAGCACAAAGACCTGCAATAATACCGCTTAATACATCACCCATACCAGCACTTGCCATATTGGGGTTTCCTCGAGGACAAACAAAAGTATCTTTTTCTGCAGTTTGAATCACCGTCCCAATTCCTTTCAAGACAACAACCCCACCATATTGCTGTTGGATCTTCGCTGCGGCTTGATATCTGTCTTTTTGGATGAGTTCCGTTGTGCAAGAAAGTAAACTTGCAGCCTCACCAGGATGTGGTGTTAATACCCAATTATCATCCAATTGAGGATTTTCAGCCAGTAATCTTAACGCAGAAGCATCGATAACCATAGGCAGTTGGGACGTAATTGCGGCTAAAAACAAAGAAGTGGCCCAATCGCTCTCCCCCAAACCAGGGCCAATAACACATACGGTTGCCCTAGCTAAAAGTGGCATCAAATCATTTACTGAATGAATACCGCTGACCATTGCTTCAGGAATTAAAGGCAACGCATTTTTTGCATGCTCTGGCCACGTAGCAACACTCACTGACCCAGCTCCGACACGCATGGACGCTTTTGCAACAAGACTAATAGCCCCAGGCATTCCAGAACCACCACCAATAACCAACACATGGCCATAACTCCCCTTATGCGAATTTTTTTTACGCACACAGAGAGGCAAAGCTAAATTACCAGGATTTAACAGTCGTGCCGCCGGGACGAGTTTGGAAACACATGCGTCAAGTTGTAATGAGCAACAATAAATATCGCCACAATAATCAGGACCATCCGCTGTATACATGCCGGCTTTTTGCGCGATGAATGTTAGCGTGGCATTCGCTTGAACACAAAAATTTTCAACTGTTCCCGTATCTGCATTAAGACCAGATGGAATATCCAACGCAACAACTGGTAAACCACTGGCATTTATCTGATTGATGGCTGATGCAATCACTCCATGTACCGGACCTTTTAAACCGATTCCCAAAAGTGCATCGATAATTAATTCAACTTCACTCTCTAAAGGTTCATCTGCGGGTTGACATTCTACCCCCGCATTGATGGCCATGAGCGCCGCATGTTGCGCAGCAAAAGGGAGGTCCGCCAATGCTTTACATTGGTAAATCGTAACCGATAATCCATGCTCATGAGCTAATCGAGCAACAACATATCCATCACCAGCATTATTTCCGGCGCCACAATACACAGCAACATGTCGAACCTGTGGATAAATCCTGGTAATAACTGAAAACGCGTCTGCACCAGATCGGGACATTAGGGCATTTTCATCTAATTGATATAAAGAGGTTGCTTGATGTTCACACGCTCTAATGTGTTCACAACGATAAATGGCGTTTCCTGACATGATTTTTTGTGCTCCAAATTTGTTATTTCGAACACTCACTTTAAAATCTTGAGTGAAAACAAAGCCACCTCACACTCAAATTATGGCTTTGAATTCAACTCAAAACTGCACTCTATTTTACTAATTTTAACGAAGGTTTTTTAGCAGATGCTGTCGTACTTTCAGAATCAGAAGTAGGCGAGCCTGATGCAGGAGGTGGATCTTCTTCGTCCTCAATCGCAAAAGCAATTCCTCTACCATTTTCCTTAGCGTAGATTTCCAATACCGCTCCGGGTGGTACAAAGATTTGCTCCGTTTTTCCCGAAAAACGGGCGGTGAAAATGATCCGATCGTTTTCCAATAAAAGTCCTCGCGTTGCCGCAGGAGAAATATTCAACACAATACGCTCATGATTCACATGTTCACTGGGCACCTGTACACTCGGATATGCTGCATTCACCAGAATATACGGTGTTAATCCGTTGTCTACTATCCAATCATAGGCAGCACGAATTAAATAAGGTTTATTTGATGTCATAGTCATATATTTATGCCGCTCTTACTTGTCGCTCAGCATCAGTCAAACTGGCTTGGAATGATTCACGTTTAAACAAGCGCTGCATGTAAGCAATTAATCCCTTAAACTCTGGTGCAACTTCTATACCTAATCGAGGCAAACGCCACAATAAAGGAGCTAGTGCACAATCCAATAAAGAAAACTCATCACTTAAAAAATAAGGTTTATCAGCAAAAACAGGATCTAGAGCCGTCAAACTTTCAAATAAGTTTGCTATGGCTTGCTCTGTATTTTCATCTCTTAAGATGTGATTCATTAAATAATACCAATCATGTTCTATTCTGTGCATCATTTTTCGTGTTTCTGCGCGCGCAATAGGATAAACAGGTAATAAAGGTGGATGAGGAAAACGCTCATCTAAGTATTCCATAATAATACGTGGTTCATAAAGCACAAGTTCCCGATCAATTAGGGTGGGAACAGTTCCATATGGATTAACCGATACAAGATCGGCACTGGGTTCGGCTTGCTTGGTTGCAAGAATTTCGACATTAACTCCCTTTTCAGCCAGAACAATTCGGACTTGATGACTGTACACGTCATCAATATCAGAGAATAAAGACATTATAGTGCGCTTTGCAACAATGGCCATGAGCAACTCCTATCGATTCAGAAAAACCTAGATTTCAACACAAAACTGATACTTTACCACATGTTTACCTTTTTGGGTTACTTTATGCCGATTTTTCGCCAATAAACTTGTTTTAAACCCAATGCAGTCAGAAATAAAACACATAAAAAACCAATGACATAAAATCCTAAATGGTACCGTTCCGACTTGATGGGTTCGCCAACATAAGCAAGAAATGTCACTAAATCCTGCAAATAAGCATCGAACTGTTGTTTGGGCAATTCATCACTCAATGATTCTAAAATATCAGGCATCGCCACATCAGGAACAAGATGATTATTCGTCCCAAAAGGTCGAGAGTCATCTTTATAAAAACCGCTTAAATAGTTGTAAAGCCAATCGGTGCCTTTTTCTCGAGCAATTAAAGATAAATCAGGTGGAACAATACCAAACCATTGTTTTGCATCTTCGGGAGGCAAAGCAATCCAGATAGGCTCCTCAATCGCTGCTTGCGTAAAAATGAGGTTATTTTTCAATAGCCCTTCATCAATACGGCCATCAAAGCCAGTTAAACCTAATCCCTCTGCCATTCGATTATAACGTAAATAGCTTAAAGAATGACATCCAGAGCAATAATTCATAAAAAATTGAGCCCCTCTTTGTAAACTCGCCTTATTGTCGATTTGAACTAATGAGTACGCCAACACATACTGATTTAGAGATAATCCGAATAATAATGCTAAAAGATACGTCTTTTGCCATTTTCGAAACATTATTTCGCCCCTATGCGAAGAGGCGGCGTACGAGTAATTTCGAACCGAGTGTAAAAAGGCATCAGAATAAAATAGGCAAAATAGAATACTGTGCTTATCCGAGCCAAAAATAATCGCACAGGAGTCACTGGGACCGTGCCCAAACAACCGAGGGTCACAAAAGACGAAACCCCTAATAACAGCATGATACGCGAAGCATTTCCTTTATAACGCATGGAGCGAACCGGGCTTCGATCAAGCCATGGTAGAAAGAAAAGAAGTAACAAAGCAAACCCCATACATACAACGCCCATGAGTTTATCGGGTATTGCACGCAATATGGCGTAAAATGGTGACATATACCACATTGGCGCAATATGATCGGGTGTGATTAATGGGTTTGCAGGTACAAAATTGTTATGCTCAAAAAAATAGCCACCCATTTCTGGGGCAAAAAACACTACCGCAAAAAAGAGCACGAGAAAGCCAACTACCATTACGAAATCTTTGACGATGTAATAGGGATGAAAAGGTATTCCATCAACTGGTTTTCCTTTTGCATCCAACTGATTTTTTATATCGATCCCTTCGGGATTATTAGACCCCACTTTATGTAATGCGACGATATGTAAATACACAAAAACACAAAGTAACAATGGAAGCGCAATAACATGTAGCGCAAAAAACCGTTGTAAGGTTGCGTTACCAACGGCATAATCGCCTCTTATCCATACAACAAGACTTTTACCTACATAGGGGATAACACTAGCTAATGAGGTAATTACCTCTGCTCCCCAATAAGACATTTGCCCCCATGGTAATAAATAACCAAAAAATGCTCCAAGCAAAAGCAAAACATATAAAAACATCCCCAAAAGCCAAACCAATTCACGTGGTTTTTGATAAGAACCATAAAGTAAACCACGAAATAGGTGCATATAGATGACAATAAAAAACGCAGAGGCTCCTGTAGAATGCATATAACGCAAGAGCCAGCCAAAATTGACATCGCGCATAATGTATTCAATTGAAGAAAATGCATGATCCGTACTCGGTGTATAAAACATTGTGAGCCATAGACCAGTAATCACTTGATTCATTAAAACTACCAGCGCTAATGAACCAAAAAAATAGAAAAAATTTAAGTTTTTCGGCAGATAATAAGCACTAAAATAGTTTTTCCAAATACTCATTAAAGGAAAGCGTTCATCGATCCAATTGAAGAGTCTACTCATTTATTTAGCCTCTATTTTTCTATACCGACAGGATACTTCATATGAATCCTACTTCGTTGCTGCAAAACCATATTCTTGAGGTAAAGGGCCTATGTTTTATCCTTCCCAATGACAAGGGTATGCTCATCAATAAAATAATAAGGTGGCACTTCCATATTAATTGGCGCAGGTACATCTTTAAACACGCGACCCGATAGATCAAAAGTCGAACCATGGCATGGGCAGAAAAAACCACCGGGCCAATCAGCTCCTAAATCACCTAAGTTGGGTTTGTATTTAGGAGAGCAACCAAGATGAGTACAGATCCCTATAAGTACCAAATATTCCGGATTAATCGACCGAAACTCATTTTTCGCATAGGAAGGTTGCTGTGCGGTCAACGAATTCGGATCACGTAATTGAGAAGAGCCTTTCGCTAACTGTTGCAGCATTTCTTGTGTACGCCTGATGATCCACACAGGCTTAACTCGCCATTCAACAACAACTTGCTCACCCGGCTCCAGTTTACTTAAATCCACCTGAATCGGAGCTCCCTCGGCTTGGGCTTTAGCACTAGGTAACCATGAGGCAACAAATGGAGTTAATGCACAGAGAGCCCCTACCCATCCTAATACGCAGGTAGTAGTTAATAGGAACTTGCGTCGCTCCTCATCTATACCTTCATTTGTACCATGATCGCATTCATAGTTCGTACTTTTATTCACCATCGTGTCGCCTGTTTCTAAAAGAAGTCGTATTATTGCAGTATCGTATTGTAAAAACAAAAAACCCGGCTCTACTCCAATTAAGGGGGCCCTTTAATCAAATTAGTCTAGACTAACTCCTTGATTTAGCGAACAAAAGAAGATTAAAGTGCCGAAGTACAATCTTATCCTAAATTTACATGGATTTTCCATAGTAAAAGTGAGCTGATATCAACCATTAATATTAGATGTAAGCTATAACAGATTAGCCAGTTGTAGTCATTGTCAAAGTAAGAGCGTACGCAAGAAATCCTCGTATATACGCAGAGTTCATCATGAGTTAATCGGACATCGTCGAAGTATATTAGTATTTAAAGCGTATAAGTTATATTGTTATGC
>JBOFJV010000370.1:0-5151 GCA_051657005.1 Legionella sp.
CTTCAGATGCACTTATTCGCTTTTTTAAGGTCACAATTGCTTCGCCTACGGCTCGCAACGACGGGTTTTGTGTTAAAAACCTGCTTGCAAAATAAGTGTCGATACCTCTGGATTGAGTCTTGACGCAATAGCCCGCGCAGCGGTACCTTTTTCTTTCGTGTATCAGCACAAAACAAAACCAAAATAGACGATAAACAATCACTGAATTTCTTCCAGAAATCGAACAAACGCCTGGACTTTTGGAGGAATAATTCGACTTGGGGCAAAAACTGCATAGATGGGAATTCCAGGTGGTTCATAATCCGATAAAACAAGCTGTATTAAGTTATTATTTAGCGATTCTTGAAGAGAGAATAAAGGCAAGCGAGCGATTCCTCTGCCATTGATGGCTGCATTTAAAAGCACACGAATGCTGTTCGAAGCAATTATGTGGCTAACAGTCATTGTGATTAAATTATTTTTATCGGAAAAAGGCCAATGATTGCGGCTTTTTTGAGGAGAATAAACCAAACATTGATGTTCTAACAAATTTTGCGGTGTTTGGGGGTGGCCATAGTGGTCCAGATATTTTTTTGATGCACAAAGTACCATGCCGTCATAACCTAATTGTTTTGCAACTCTATCTAAAGGTGTTTCATGTGTGATGCGTATTGCGACATCAATTTTCTCTTCGACTAAATTAAGGTAGGTGCCAGAATGAACCATTTCCAATGCAATATCGTGGTATCGTGCTAAAAACTCATAAATCCTGGGTGCCAAAACATAATCGGCATACCCTTGAGGTTAGGTTATTCTCAGTAATCATTGAACCTTATTTTGTAAGGCACTAATGGTGTTTTCAACATGGTGTAATTCATTAATTATCGATTGGGCATGTTGAAATATCGATTCCCCTGCAAAGGTAAGTTTTAATGTTCGCGTATTCCGATGAATTAATGATGTGCCTGCAATTCGCTCTAAATCGGACAATTGCTTGCTGATATGTGCTTTGGAACACAGCAGATATTTTGCCGCTTTAGTAATACTCAAAAAATGGGCGATATAATAAAAAGCGACTAATTGAGTATAGCGTTGATGCATGATTGTTCTCACATGGAAACATACTGTTTAAATTATAGATATTGTTCCTGTAAAAAACAATGATAATTTGTGCATCTTTAATACAACAGAAAATCAATAGGAGACACCGTTGAAAAGAGTATTACCATTCGTTTAAAGTGCAGCCTGCTTTATGGCACTCTCGTCTAACCTCGCATTCGCACAAGAACCTGATTGGCTTCCAGAGCCTGGCGCAACAGAATCCACAGTGGTGCGTGTCGGAAATTTGGTTTTCATTTCTGGACAGGCTTCAGAAGATACGTCCACCCCAGATAATACGGGTGCTGCTTTAGAAGAATCACTCAATAAAATTCGCACAATTGCCACACAAATGGGTGGTGATATGGATCATATTATTAAGTTGGATCTATACTTAACCAATTTTGATGCTGATTTTTCACAGTTTGATACGATTTTCCCTAAATATTTTTCAAAGCATTATCCAACTCGTACGGTTGTTGGTGTATCAAAGTGATCCAAAACCATACTGTTGCAATCAATGCAGTTATGGCAGTTGAATAATAAAACCTAAAGAATGATTGAGTAGCTTCGAAATGCCTGGTGATCTGGATGAAATAAATCAAAGGAATACGGATGCAATTATAAAAGCTATGGATGAATTAGATGAGGTAACCTATGACAGCGTTTCATCATTATTGCCTCGGTTACTTATTGAGGAACAATTAATCCTCGAACATTCGGTGTATACTCCAGCAGATCTGCGTGCGGTTCATGGAATTGGCAGGTACCTTATATATGATCATAAGGATAAGAATAATCCTTTCTCTATATGGGTATTTGCATTGGGGTCAGAACAAAAAACAACGATTCATGATCATCTTTACGAAGGTACAGTAATCGTTTTAAATGGTCCGGTTTCGGAAAAATATTATAAACCTACGAAACAAAAAGCAGTTCCTGATAGCTCTCCTTGTCACGATGCAGGAACGGTTGCTGATGATGATTCTGTTGCAGAAAAATGCATTCCTCAAGTGAAACATCTAGCACGGCGCGTTGATCGCGTGGACCGCTACCGATTTCACTTCAATCGAGATAATTTAAAGGATGGTTTTGTACATCAACTCAAACGCCGTGAAGTATTCGGCGACGGTACAAGCGTTACCATTCATGTATACAAGATGGAAGCACATTGCGTTAAAGAAAATAAAACATTAGATAATCGCAATTTAAAGATAATTTACACTAATGATAAAAGTGCCGATGAGGAAGGTAATGCCCCTTATAAAGGAGAATATCTTCAATTAGGGCCTGGATTTTCTTTTTAAGACACTGATTATTTTTGTTTTTAAAAATTTTAAACAAATTCGAACTATACTATAATTATCAATAGATTAAATAGCAAAAAAGGGAATCACCCGCTGATAAGGAGAAAGTATATGGAATCGATGCATAATCTACCTCATCTTGATGTAGTACAAATACTTTCTCATACTCCCATTTTTACGGGCATTGGTCTTGCTGAGCAAAAAATGCTCTCTGAGAAATGCGTTATCGAGAGTTATAAACCGGAAGAGATTGTTATAGAGCAAGGTGCAATCGGGGATAAACTTTATATCATTATCAAAGGCTCAGTACAGGTTTCTGTTAAAACGCAATCCATTGGATGGAAGCGGGTGAATACTTTAGGAAACGGCGATGTGTTCGGGGAAATTGCCATCTTGCGCAATATTCGAAGAACGGCGCGGATTAGCACCTTAACCGCGTGCCAATTTCTTACGATTAGTGCCAGAGATTTTTTAGCGGTTTATCAGTATTTTCCTCCACGAGCACGCGATAATATTCAATTGGTCATTGCCAAACGGTTACAACAAAGTGGCGTTTATGTCCGTATGTAAAAAAGATAAAATGGCCACATTCTGGAACTGGAACTGGAAATGGAAACGAATTTCATTAATGTTATATTAGGCTTTATTGAAGGGTTTGGGCTGATTATTTCGCCCTGTATTTTACCTATTTTGCCTATCTTTTTGGCTGGCTCACTCACCGGATCAAAAAAACGACCTTTAGGCATCATCGTGGGCTTTACCTTGTTTTTTCCTTAGTGGTATTTTTTTCGCATCAACTCGTCCATTATTGTGGTGTTAATTTTAATTTAGTTCGCGATTTGGGATATATTATTTTACTCCTTTTAGGGGTGATTATGATCTCGAGCTATTTAACAGAGCAATTCAGTAAAATTACCCAGGGGTTTACTCGAGTAGGCACTCTCTTTTCTTCGGTTAATCATGCTGAAGGAGGTTTGTGGAGTGGGGTATTATTTGGGTGTGTTATCGCTATTATTTGGACTCCTTGCGCGGGGCCTATCCTGGCTGCGATTATTGTGCAAACTGTGTTACAGAAAACGACGTTAACCAGCTTTTTTACGCTCGTGCGTTTGCCTTTGGTGCTGTAATTCCTATGTTTATTATTTCCCTTTATGGGAAAAAAATAATGAATACCTTTACCTTTTTTAAAACGCATACCGTTCGATTACGTCAATTTTTAGGTGGACTGATTATCGCAAGCGTTGTCTACATGGTGTATTTCGAAGGCGAGGTAGTTTCTTCCTCCGTCACGCCACAAACGGGTATTAAAACCGCTACATCACTTATTGATGGCGTATGGTTTCCTTATCGTGTACCACCTATTCAAGGTATTGATGCCTGGATTAATTCACCTCCTTTGCATTTGGATGCTTTACGTGGAAAAGTAGTACTAATCGATTTCTGGACTTATTCATGCATCAATTGTTTGCGTACCTTACCTTACATTAAAGATTGGTATCAGCGTTATCATGATAAAGGTTTAGTCATTATCGGTGTTCACACCCCGGAATTTGATTTTGAAAAGAATTTGGAGAATGTGAGCGCAGCTGTGAAGCGTTATGGCCTTTTGTATCCAGTAGCACTTGATAATCAATTTGTGACTTGGAATAATTACAGCAATCATTATTGGCCTGCACATTACTTAATTAATCAAAAAGGTGATGTGGTTTACACTCATTTTGGTGAAGGGTCTTATGATGTTACCGAGAGTAATATTCGTTTTTTATTGGGTATAAAGGATGTATCGACGTTCAATTCCACGCAAGATAATGCGATGGCCTTTTCGCAAACACCCGAAACTTATTTAGGTTATGCCAGAGCAGATACTCAATACAGTCCAAAACTGATAAAAAATCAGGTGACAAACTATCATTTTGTTGCATCATTATCCATCAATGCATGTAGTTTACAAGGACTGTGGCGAGTGAACGAAGAAAATATAGTCGCCGAAGAGGCAGATGCAGCAATCAAAATACAGTTTAATGCACGTAAGGTATATGCAGTTTTGGGACATAACACGCAAAAACCGATTAAGATCACGGTCATTGTGACTGAGGCCAAATCCAATAAAAAGATAGAAGAAAACACCATTCTCGTGAACCGTTATTCCATCTATGATCTCACCTCACAAAAACAGCTTATGAGTGGGTATTTACAGATTATTGTTAGTGAACCTGGGGTGGTTATGTATACGTTCACTTTTGGCAGCTGAGATTGATTCCATCCGTATATTCTTTAAATTACGGAATTTTATTATGCTATTTCGGTCATCAATCTGCGGTAACTGCAAGCAGTAACTTTTTGATTTTACAGACTGTACGTCCAGTTTTTCTATTGACAGAAGATCATTATATATAATAAAATTTACCCCACTTTAATTGGATATTTAATAGTCAATTCGATGCCTTTTATTACTTCTAGTTTTTTGATTTTGATCTTATCTTAACCAAATTCCATACTTTTCGTGATCAATCGATTTTAACAGCCGAATTCAACACTAAAACAGGTTTAGAATAATTAATGAAACATGATGCTGAAAATGTTCTGGCTATTGCATCGTACCACCATGATACAAAATACATATTGAGTTATCTTTTGCCGTAACTACTCACCCCTATACGCCACTGCGTGTCGTACAGGGGTGAACGAACTATATTTAGAAAAAAATCAAAAAAATCAAAAAATACTTGACATGTTTTTTTGTGTTAAATTTCAAAATTCACTGAAC
>JBOFJV010000371.1:0-12780 GCA_051657005.1 Legionella sp.
ATATTAATGGTTGATATCCGCTCACTTTTACTATGGAAAATCCAGGTAAATTTAGGATAAGATTGTACTTCGGCACTTGAATCTCCTTTTGTTCGCTAAATCAATGACTTAGTCTAGACTAATTTGATTAAAGTGCCCCTTAATTGGTGTAGAGCCCAGATTACGAACGTGGAAAGGTTTGCGTGAGATTTTTTCGTCCGTTTGATCTGATGACGACTGCAGTTAAATTGGTGGTATTAAAGTGAATGGAGAGCAAAAAAAATCCCGGCTAAAAAGCACCGGGATTCAGGTAGAGTAGACGGTTAATTAATCACGGCCTGAAAACGCACTCAGTATGTTAAGCAAGCTAATGAATAAATTGTAAATTGATACGAACAGACCAACTGTAGCGGAAATATAATTTGTTTCACCTGCGTGAATAATCGCACTGGTCTGCAATAAGATAAGTCCAGAAGATATCAGGATAAAGGCAGCTGAAATTGCTAATTGTAATGCGGGCAGATGAATGAAGATACTGGCTATCATTGCTAATAAAGCAACCATTACACCTACAAAAAGAAATCCACCCAAGAAGCTAAAGTCTTTTCTTGTTGTTAAAGCATAAGCAGACAACGCAAAGAAAATAATACCTGTGCCACCTAAGGCTGTTGCAATCAATTGTGGGCCATTAGAAAAATGGCTGATGTAGAAATTAAGGATTGGACCTAATGTATAACCCAGGAAGCCAGTAAACGCAAAAACACTGACTAAACCCCAGACACTGTTTCTTAATGCTTGGGTCAAAAACATCAATCCATAAACACCGACGATCATCAGTAAAGGATTCATGGGGTGTGCGCCACTTGTAAATGACACATAAGCCATAAACGCACTGAACAAAAACGTCAGGCTAAGTAGCAAATAAGTATTTCTCAATACTTTGTTTCCTGCAAGTACAGACTCATTAGGTCTTGTTATTATTGAGACATCATTGCGGTTCATTGTTTAGAGCTCCTCTGTATTTATATTTAGTATAGCATATCTATAGGCGAGTTTCCTATATTTCAAGTTTTTGCAACAGATTATTTTTGTTTTGGGGTTCTATACTACTCTATAGTATCATAAATTAATTATTGGGTTGAAAGAAGACGTATCATCAGAAGGACTTATCATGGCACGGGCAGCATTGGTACAAATGGTTTCTTCAGCAAAAGTAGCCGATAATCTAGCACAGGTTGAAAAACTAATGATGCAAGCGCGTGATGATGGCGCAGATCTTGTACTCTTACCTGAAAATTTTGCCTTTATGGGGCTTCACGAACAGGACAAGTTGCAGATTGGCGAGATTTATGGTGATGGTCCCATACAACAAAAAATCAGCGCATGTGCTAAAAAAATCGGCATGTGGGTAGTTGCGGGAACAATTCCTGTTAAAGGGAATGGTGCAAAGGTTCGCGCCAGTTGTTTGGTTTATGATGCGCAAGGACAATGTGCCGCGCGTTACGATAAAATTCATTTATTTGATGTTAATGTTTCATCGAGTGAGGCCTATCAAGAATCGCGCTCTATTGAGCGAGGCGAGAATTTAGCTATGGTTGATACACCTCTAGGTAAAATTGGATTAACTGTTTGTTATGATGTTCGTTTTCCTGAGCTTTACCAACAGCTCATGTTAGAAGGGGCGCAATTGTTTACAGTTCCTTCCGCATTTACTGCAGTAACTGGCCTTGCTCATTGGGAGGTTTTGTTGCGTGCAAGAGCCATTGAAAATCTGTGTTATGTATTAGCAGCAAATCAAGGCGGGCAGCATGAAAATGGGCGTGCAACTTATGGGCATAGCATGATTGTTGCCCCTTGGGGCAAAGTGCTGGCACAACAGGAAACAGGCGCAGGGGTTGTGATTGCCGATATCGACTTGCAAAACCAGGACGAATTGCGTCGAAGTTTCCCCTGTTTGGAACACCATGTATTAAACTTATAGAATGGAATGTGCTATATAGCATGAATAACGCACTATTATAATTGAAGGTATTTAAATGACTGAAGCACTTAGTACAGCAAAAAAAATCTTACTCGCCCCTGCATCTCTTGATGAAACGGGTATTGAAAAATTATTTAAAACCATGATGAACCATCATATTGATGATGCGGATCTTTATTTTCAAAGCTGCAGCTATGAATCTTGGCATTTAGAAGATTCTGTAGTGAAAAGCGGCAGTTTTTCCCTGGATCGAGGTGTTGGTATTCGTGCCGTTAGTGGTGATAAGACCGGTTTTGCTTATTGTGATGACATTTTATTGCCTGCGATGTTGCGTGCAGCAGATGCAGCACGCTCAATTGCACTGACTGGCTCTAAACCCGTCCAATCCATTCATGTGAAAGGGGCTGCCGTAAGTCGATATCAATCATTAAATCCTATTGAAGGAATGAGCAAACAAGAAAAAATTGCGTTATTGGAAGCGATTGATAAGGAAGCACGAAGTATTGATCCTCGCGTTATTCAGGTAAATGCTTCTTTAAGCGGATGCTATGAGGTAATGATGGTTGCAGGAATGCATGGACAGATGATTGCTGATGTAAGACCTCTTGTGAGTGTGAATGTGAGTGTTATTGTCGAAGATAAAAATGGCAAGCGCGAATCCGCACGTTCTGGTGGAGGTGGTCGAGTGGCTTATTCTTATTTCCTGGAAAAAGAAAATGCATTGGGTTATGCACGAGAAGCCGTACGTGAGGCTTTAGTGAATTTGGATGCCAAGCCTGCGCCAGCAGGAACAATGCCTGTTGTTTTGGGCCCAGGGTGGCCTGGTGTTTTATTGCATGAAGCAGTAGGTCATGGTTTAGAGGGTGATTTTAACCGCAAAGGGTTGTCTGCATTTTCAGGCCGTATCGGGCAACAAGTATCAGCTCCCGGAGTGACTGTGGTTGATGACGGTACTTTAAAAGACCGACGTGGCTCAATCACAATTGATGATGAGGGAACGCCTTCACAATGCACGACGCTAATTGAAAACGGTGTTTTGGTGAATTACATGCAAGATAAGCTGAATGCCAAATTGATGGGCATGCAGTCAACTGGTAATTGCCGTCGAGAGTCTTATGCTCATGTGCCAATGCCAAGAATGACCAATACGTACATGTTAGCAGGTCAGCATGATCCAGAAGAAATTATTCGCTCCGTAGAGCGTGGCTTGTATGCGGTTAATTTTGGTGGTGGTCAAGTGGATATTACTTCTGGCCAATTTGTATTCTCCGCGAGTGAAGCGTATCTTATTGAAAATGGCAAAATTACTGCACCCGTTAAAGGTGCTACATTAATTGGTAACGGTCCTGATGTAATGAAAAAAATCAGCATGATCGGCAATGACTTGAGATTAGACCAGGGAATTGGCGTTTGTGGTAAAGAAGTACAATCAGTTCCAGTAGGTGTAGGTCAACCTACTTTAAAAATAGATGCTTTGACAGTGGGTGGAACGAGTTAACCTCAATGTTTTGGATAGCATTGTAGCCTGGGTGCAGCGCAGCTAAACCCGTGGTTATTGATATGACTCAGAACCACTGGTTTCGCTGCTCTGCACCCAGGCTACACTTTTTTTCTTAGCACGATAGTGCTTGAAACGTTAGTGCTGAATCTGGTGACTGTTCCTCTTCTGGATGGCGTTCATTTACTCCAGGAAAACTCAAAACAATTTTCTTTTGATGCGCAGACTCTGCGGCAATGTGATCAGTCTCAGAGTCAGAGTTTTCCGGGGAAAAGTAAAGATGAGAGCGCAGGGTAGACTTCGCTGGAGAAAAATAAAGTTGAGTGGTTGGGCCTGGTTTTGCCGGAGAAAAAGCTAGTTGAGATGTCGAGCCAGATTGAGTTAGAGAACAATCGGAAGCAGAGAATAGTTCTTTTGCTGCATCCAAATTGGAAGTAGCTTCTAACCATGATAAAACAGGATTATTACCAAGATGAACATTAGGAGCCTGATCGGGGCTGAACGGTCGCCTGCCTTTTTGCGATTTATCAGCTGTTAAGAGATCCAACATAAAATAAGAGCTGTCTTGCTCTTTCGCTGGTGGAGGGGTAACTGGAGGGAAGGGGGATTCTCCAGAACAACTCAATTTCTTAGTCGCAATTGAGCTGTCGATGGGCGCAGGATCCGACAAACCATGAGTGTTTTCATGGTTTGTCCGTGCTCGTTGAGTGTATTGAGAGTCCACAGACTGAGTAAAGGAGTGATCTGCAAAACTGATTCTTTCGTATGCAATTAAATCGTCTTCGCGAACTACAAATCGAACTAATTCACTTTTTTTCTTTAAAGCGATTTGCAAATCACTAGCGATCTGCTCCTCTGTTGAACCATAAAGATACTGATAGAAATCACCGTATCCGAAAACGAAAAGAATAATTTTATTGCCAAAGCCTACCAGAAATTGATTAAAAAATTTCTTCTGGTCATTTTGATTCCTGGCGCAATACTCATTGATCACGCTTTCTGGTAGTTGGCACAAATCAAAGGACGGATGAGTTTGATTGCTGTTCTTTATTTTGAATGAGCTATAGTACTCCAGAAAATAACTGGCAAATGGTTCAGTTGCCAGTTGTGCCTGTAAAACCTTTTTCAGACTTTTTCGAGAGATAGGACATTTCATGCTCGCCTTATTCATCTGAAACATTGCTTTACAGACAACTTTAGGAAAAGATTGGGCAAGAACGTCGAGGTAATGACTCTTTGTTCCATTCTCATCCAATGGAAAATGAAACATCAGAGTGCGCATCGAATCAGCCAAACCCATACTGCGAATGTCAGCAATCATGGTTTCAGGATTTCCCTGTGTCAGACACTTAAGGACAGCTCTATGCTTTTTATCTTTTATTGTTGCTAATAACCTTTTTGCTTGCTGTGCTAAAACTCTATGCATTTAGATTTCTCATTTTCCTGAACTATTAACGGGGCCTATATAAATCCTGCAGGCTTTCATCATGCGCTTCTTTCTGTCTTTGATAAAAGGCATAGCAATATTCACGGTGACGCTGACTTAAATCCCTGTTAGCAAAAAACATTGCTGAATATTTACCAATAGATTGCAGAGCTGTTTTCCCAGCTTCAGGTTCAGGCAGGATATCGCTATCGCCAAGCTCATTAGAAATCGCAAAGATTTTACCTATTTTGCTGCTCAATCGTGCCAGACCATTAGCGCTTGCTTGCTGACGTAGCGCTGATAAAGGATTCTTGGGCACATACTCACCATCTTTCCCTGCATCTTCTTCTACTTCAGCCTGTATCTTGCTCCAGGGTTTATCCGTTTCCATGAATAAATAAAAGAGATATGGCTCGCGATGTTGAGCTTTTTTTATTGGCTTACAGTATTCTCCATTTCTTATTCCTCTGAGTGCTTTCCAGGAATGGCCTTGGTTAATTTTAGGAAATAGCGGTATAAATAGGTTGCTGCCAGAGCGTGGTGAGGCGACATGACTCGTGCGAACACTGCTTTTGCACCTTCATAAGGCGAGCTTGCCAGTAACTCTGGAGAGGGAGTCAAGTCTTTATTGGCCAAGTATTTTTGCTTCAGTGGTGAAGAAGAATCTGGGGGTAGCGCATGATCATCAAATGTTAGGGCGACATTTAAACCACCATCTGGGAAAGCGGATATACTTAGCTCTCTCAGTTGGTCATGAAATTTTGTTCTGAAGTTGGAAGGAAGTTGACTGAACATTATTGGCTAAAAGAGACAGGTTTTTCTGCAATTGTTGTTCTTCCCCTAGCATTTTAGTGTGCAATACTTGCACAACCTGAGGATATTGCTCCCTCTGCATGACCTCAAATTTATCTTTTATCATGCGAATAGTGCTTGTTAAATTTTCAGCAAGTTGAGATTCTGCTTTAGCGCGTATACGCTCCCCTTGATAGTCAATTGAAAAATTTCGAGTTAAGCGTGTAACAACATTTTCTAGTTCTTTTATTAAATCCCAATAACAATTCGTATATTCGCTAGTTTGTTGTTTCGATAGGATCGTGTCGATTTTCTGACTCAACTGAGTGAGCGTTTCAAGTTCCGGTGACTCAGAAGCAAAGAAACTGCTTTTTTGGGGGGTACTCGTTTTTGATTGAGTTGCTACTTGAGTAGCGGCGTATTTTTTAATTCAGTAGAAGCAAATCTTAATACATCTTAGATTGGCATTTTAAAACTCTCCTAATTCTCATAACTTATGAATTTCATGGTGGCATTATACGGCCCTTCGTTCTAAACGCCACTTAAATTTTAATATTATTGAAAATAACGCGTTTCGCTTAAATAAATACTTACAATTTGGTTGATTTTTAACATATTTTTCACGATTAGAGGAGGTCTGTGGCGGTGCAATTAATTTAAAATTTCAAAAAAATACCAGAACGGGATGGATGCGATTACGATGCCAAGTTTTAACAAAGAAAACCAGGCATTTAATTTTAATAAGGGATTGAGATGAAAATTATTATTTGTTTTAAGGAGTTCTTCAAAACATAAAAAATAACTGGATTGATACGGAAATATCCACGCTTCAGTTGCCATTAAAATAACAAAGGCAACGACCCAATGACTCACAGAGCCTTGATGGGCAAAAGGGATGATGAGGGTGAACAATATGGCTGGGGCAATCATCGTACCGAGAATTAATCCACCAATCCAACTGATCACATAGATAATAATAATGAAGGCAAAAGGTGTTGAGGTTGCGATATCGCTTAACCATTTCAAATTAATCACAAGCCATGATTCAAGACCAATATTTTGAATGGTGTGCATTACGCCAATAATGGCACCAAAATAGAATAAAAAGCGCCAGTTAATTTTGGTTACCAGCTCTTTTTTGCTTAAAACATTGGTTCCCAAAAGCAGCGCAAATACCGTAATGCAAATCCAAAAACTGGGGATGTTTTTCCAAGTCGAAAAAACAGAACCCACTGAAAAAAGCACTAAACTGGTCAGGGCAATGTATTCTTCAAAAGACAGTCGTCCCAAAGTATAAAGTTCTCTTTTTAATTTACAATGGTTTATTTTTAATTGCACATAAGATTTATGAGTACGTGCTTTGAACGTGACCGAGTGCATGATAAAAAATAAGGTAATGAGTAACAAGCCAGGAAAAGAAGCTGCCCATAACCAGTAAAACCAATTACCGCTCCATTGATTATTCTCTGACAGCAAACCAAAAAGAATAAAGTTGCTCGATTTTCCAGTGAGAAAAATGGTGGATAGTAAAATACAGCCATTAAATGCAGCGTTGGCGAGCGCATTGGCTGCATCACTACGCGGATGGATGGCGCTGCTTTCAAGGATGTCATCGAGTAAAGGGGCCATTAATGCGACCCGAGAGCTTTGTACGCTCATAATGGGGGTAATGAGTGCTCCAAAAAGAAATAAGAATTTTTGCAGTAAGGATGGTTTTGAGGGGAGGTGGAGTAATAAAACCAACGACATCCGATAAAACAGGCGTGATTTGGTGATAATGGCACCGACAGCAAAAACGCTTACGGCAATATAAAAGCTGTCTGAAGTAAAACCCGAAATGACTACGTTTTGAGGCGCTATATTGAGCAGTAGTGCAGCAAGAATCAGTGCTATTGATGGAATGTATTCAGGAACAATACGAAAAATCCATACGATGAATGCAGCACCTAACATGACAGTGAAACTAGCATGGGGCAGATCCAGTGAGGTACTTTGACTTAAACAGAAGGAAAGCAGAAAACAAATTATTCCTAAAACAACCAAGACAATTTCTGGTATGCCTAAAAATAACCTATCAAATAAGGCCTTGCTGTTTTTAAAAATCATACTTCATCATTTCATTATCATCGCTTGAGTTATGATTACGTCATTTAAATTATGTGCTCTTTGTTACCGGTTAATTTATTTAGCAACGAGTTGATTTCAAAAATACGCTCTTCCGTAGCAGTATTGTCTAAGGTAAAGCGGAGTCGTTGTGGTCCTTCCATCTGATACCGCTTTGCGTGTACTTGAATCAATTGAATCAAAGCGCCAGTGTCAATAGAGGTGGTTTCGTTAAACTCCAGCTTGCCCTGTTTGGCGCCGGCACTGATTTTTTGAATCCCCATTTTTTCGGCTTTTAATTTTAACTCAGTCACTAATAGTAAATGTTTGACGGGTGGTGGCAATAAACCAAACCTATCAATCAGTTCAATCTGTAAGTCGTGTAATTGCTGTTTGTTTTTAGCATTAGCAATTCGTTTGTACATAATGAGTCGATTATGGATGTCTGCAATGTATTCTTCAGGAATAATGGCACTAATTCTTAAATCGATCTCCGGCCCTTGATGCATTGGCGCTGAGAGCTCTGGGGTTTTACCGGATTTTAAATCATTCACTGCTCTGTCGAGCATTTCCATGAATAAATTGAATCCTATCGCCTGCATATTTCCACTTTGCTCTGCGCCTAAGAGTTCACCTGCGCCACGAATTTCCAGATCATGTGTTGCCAGCGTGAATCCTGCGCCTAAATCCTCCAATGAGACAATTGCTTCCAAACGTTTGACCGCGTCAGCAGTCAATAATTTTTCATCTGGAGTAAGTAAATAAGCATAAGCCTGATGATGGGACCGGCCTACACGTCCACGTAATTGATGCAGTTGTGCCAAGCCGAATTTATCGGCGCTATCAATAATAATTGTATTTGCTGTAGGAATATCGATACCTGTTTCAATGATGGTAGTACACACCAATACATTAAAACGATGATGATAAAAGTCGGACATCACTCGTTCTAATTCTCGTTCTCGCATTTGCCCATGAGCAGAACGAATTTTAGCTTCTGGAACCAATGTTTGCAAATCCTGGCAAATTCGTTCAATAGTTTCCACATTATTATGCAAGAAAAATACTTGGCCACCTCTTAAGATTTCCCTCAAAATGGCTTCACGGACTACCTGGTCTTTTTTCTCTTGCCAGAACGTTTTAATTGCGAGTCGTTTCGCAGGCGGTGTAGTCATCAGCGAAATGTCCCTGATTCCTGCCATAGCCATATTGAGCGTTCGAGGAATAGGAGTCGCCGTCATGGATAAAATATCGACATGAGTTCGCAGGGATTTGATGTGTTCTTTTTGTTTGACCCCAAAACGATGTTCTTCATCAATAATGAGCAGTCCCAGGTTTTTAAACGCAATGTCACTTTGGAATAATTTATGGGTTCCTATAACAATATCCACTTTTCCTGATTTTAAGGCAGTAAGGACACCTTCAGTTTCTTTGTTGGAACGAAAACGTGACAGTAATTCAATATTAATCGGAAAGTCGGCAAATCGATCTCTAAAGGATTCAAAATGTTGTCCGGCTAAAAGTGTCGTAGGCACCAGGATGCAAACTTGTTTGTTATTTTGTACAGCAACAAAAGCAGCGCGCATGGCTACTTCTGTCTTACCAAAACCTACATCCCCACAAATCAAGCGATCCATCGGTCTTGTTGATTCCATGTCTTTTATAATTTGTTCCACGGCGTGTAATTGATCTGGGGTTTCCGTAAAGGGAAAAGCGCTGGCGAATTTGACGTATTCATTGTGATCCACCAGGTATTGATGACCGGGTTGCGCCTCTCTTTTTGCATAAAGATCAAGTAATTCAATGGCGACATCGTGAATTTTTTCAGCTGCTTTTTCCCGTTCCTTTTGCCATTGATCGGAGCCTAATTTATGTAATGGGGCATGTTCACTATCCATTCCGGTATAGCGGCTAATCATGTGCAATGAGGTAACGGAGACATAAATTTTATCTTCACCTGCATAAGTGAGTACTAAAAACTCACTGGCAATCCCATTGGATTCAATATGTTGCAGACCTTGATAACGTCCCACGCCAAACTGCAGGTGTACTACTGGCGCGCCTAAACGTAATTCTGCCATATCACGAATAATTAAATCTGGATCAACCGCTTTCTGGGTGCTGCGTCGTTGCGGTGTGCTCTGTTCGCCAAACAACTGGGATTCAACGATGATGACGATATTGTTTTGTTTTATTTCACAACCGTAGATGAGTGCACCTGTAGTGATATTAATCGGTGCTGTATCATTGATAAAGTCGTGCCAGGAGTTTTGTATTTTCGCCGTAATACTACTTGGCTTAAGGAGATCAAGTAACACTTCGCGGCGTCCGGCACTTTCAACGACAATTAAATAACGACGGGATGAGTCAGCACAATAAGCGCGCAGTTGACTCAATGGTTCTTGAGTTTTTCTATCTATCGCTAATTGTGGTCCTGGGATTACGTCAAAATTCACAGCTCCTTTTCTATAGGATGCATTATGGAAGAGGCGAAGTTGTTCGTAGTTATTGGCAAGTGTTAACAATTCGATTGGATTAATAAAACATGCGTCTGGCGATAAAATAGGTCTGCTGATGTCATAACGTCTTTGCTCAAAACGTTCATTCAATTCTTGCCAAAATTGTTCTGCATTATGTTGTATGTTTTCAATCAAACACACTTTCGCAATTGCAGGCAGATAAGCAAAAAAGGTGACGGTTTTTTCAAAAAACAGGGGCAGATAATATTCGATACCAGATGGGAACTGTCCTGCACTGATTGCTTCATAAATCTGGCATTGGCTTGGGTTACCTGGAAATAGTGCGCGAAAAGCACGGCGGAACATCAGTTGACTTTGTTCATTTAAAGGAAATTCGCGAGCGGGTAATACATTTATTTCTTTGATTTTTTCTATGGTGCGTTGAGTTTCAGTATCGAATTCGCGCAGACTTTCAATTTCATCATCAAAGAGCTCAATTCGAAATGGTAAGCCTGAGCCCATTGGATAAACATCAATAATTGAACCGCGTAACGCGAACTCACCGTGTTCGAGTACTTTATTAACGCAATGGTAACCTGATTGTTGCAGTTGGTTGCGAAATGCCGCTAAATCGAGTTTTTGTCCTTCTTTAAGCATCAATGCATACTGATTTAAGAATTCTGGCGGGCAAAGTCGGTGCATTAAGGTATTGGCGGATGTGATCACAATCGCGTCGGTGACTTGCTGAATTCGACTTAGTGTGTACAACCTTTCGGAAATAATATCTTGGTGAGGGGAGAATTGGTCGTAAGGTAATGTTTCCCAATCAGGAAAAAACAATAACTCCTGGGGGTAGTTCGTTTGATTCAGAAAAAAATTCAATTCTGCTTGCAATTGATTGGCATTAAGATTATCTTGCGCAATCAAAAGCTTAACCCCTGGTGTTTGTTGACAATACTCCGCCAGAGCAAGGGGGAGGCTGCTTCCATGGAGTTGACCCCATATCTGTTTGGTCTGCGTTGGCTGATAGAGTAATGTGTTAATGGGCATAGCTTAATCAATCGGATTTAAAAATTCGCTATTGTACCCTATGTCGCTTTTCGATTGCATCTAAAATTATAGATAATTTCTTTGTCTGTTGTGAATTGGGTAAATGGTTACCGTTAACTGAGTATGTCAATTTCGTCTTTGCGAGCCTTGGCGACGCATATCTATAGCAGTGCTTTGTTAGAATTCTGTTCTGGATTGCTTCACTTCTTTCGCAAAGACGGCAGTTTTTTTATTTGATTTTAATCCATTGCTATACTCTGTGGGAACTTACAAATTCATCGATTCCCGTCATTGCGAGGAGCATAGCGACGAAGCAAGCCAGTGACCTTAAGGAGTTGGAATAGCTCACGGATTCATAGATAATCTCTAAACAAAGTTAGAACATCTAATTAGCGCTACGTGGTGTTACATACAATAGTTCAATAACAAGGAAGAAATATGCCAGTCAAGCAACCTGCAGTTTATATCATGACGAATAAACGCAATGTGGTTCTCTACACGGGTGTCACCAGTGATTTGATTAAACGAGTATATGAACATAAATATGCTGATATATCTGGTTTTACACATCGCTATGGATGTAAGAGTCTTGTGTATTATGAGATTATAGATGACATGATAAACGCCATAGCTCGAGAAAAGCAACTCAAAGGAGGTTCAAGAAAAAGGAAATTGGCTTTGATTGAAAAAGTAAATTCTTATTGGGAAGATCTTTATGAAAAACTGATTTAGTTATGGGATGCCTTAAGGTCACTGGTTTGCTTCGTCGCTATGCTCCTCGCAATGACGGGAATCGATAAATTTAAAGAGCCTATGGGGTATGTAAGTTTCGTCTTTGCGAGCCTTGGCGAAGCAATCCAGAACGGAGTTTCGTTAGAATTTTGTACTGGATTGTTTCACTTCGTTCGTAATGATGACTGTTTTTTGTGTTCTTGAGCCACAATTACATGTCCCGACAGCGCTTGCATTATTCCTTAGCTTGGAACGGCTATGGGTGAAACCCAGGACTAGTTCTTTGGCTTTATCCATGCCGCATCACTTATGTGTTAGCTTAGCCTGCTTTCATTCACTTTCGCGTTCTTTAATCATCTCCTCGAGTGCTTTTACAGAGGATGTTTTTAAACTAAAGAACTTAGTAAAATCATCTTGCCCTGTTGCTAATATTTTATATTGGGGATCGTCTTTTAATACGTACTTTAGCGTTTGTAAAGACAGCTCGTCACACGAGCTTATTCGATGTTGAAAGTTACTTAATATCTTAGTATCTACTCACCCATATACGCCACTGCGTGTCGTACAGGGATGAACGAACTATATTTAGAAAAAATTGAAGTGCTCCACGAAAGTGCACGACCGCTAGTAGCTGAAAGTGCTACCGGGAAAGCGCGACCGAGCGCATTTCGTACTTAGCCTTGGGCTGTATGTGGTAACGCGTATGGTTAAGCGTAGGCAAAGGAAGTTGTAAGCCGTAAGCCGCAAGGTTGAAGTGATT
>JBOFJV010000372.1:0-2821 GCA_051657005.1 Legionella sp.
CGCTCACTTTTACTATGGAAAATCCAGGTAAATTTAGGATAAGATTGTACTTCGGCACTTTAATCTCATTTTGTGCGCTAAATCAAGGACTTAGTCTAGACTAATTTGATTAAAGTGCCACCTTAATTGGTGTAGAGCCCCTTTTTTGGTCATAATACGTTCGTTCTTTACCTCATTAGGCCTACTGCCATTAAGTGAAACGCTTTTATGTGGCCGTGTCGCTTCTGCCATCACAACCTTTTTCGGCAAAATAATCCAGATAAACATCAATGAGCTTGATTACTGGCGGACAGGAAATCTCTGGATTATCCAATTGAGTCATGGTGTTTGCACACTTGAATTCCGGTCGTTGAAGCAAGACTTCAAATAAAGTTTGCTCTGGAGTGATTTTTTCTTGAAAGAGTGGAAGTAAAGGATAAAGAATATGATTTAAATCTCCTCCTATCACTTCTTTCATAGTCAGCTCATAGGCTTCATAAGGCATTGCATCCACTTGGTAGCCTTTTTTATTGCATGCCTCGATCAATTGGGGCACGGAAAGTGGATGTGGATTAGTCAAATGGGAAATACCGCCTAAGGTTTTTGTCTTGCTCGAAAGAGCAACAATCGCTTTGCTCACATAATCTACAGGCACCATATCAAATACTTTTGTTTCAGCAAATGCTGGCGCTTTTCCCAGTTCCAGCGTGTGTTTAATAAAACGCGATGCAGCATCACCAAGACGCCATGCCAATGTGCGACTGTCTCCGGTGATAATTCCAGGACGGTAAATCTAACCAGGAACACCTTTTTCTATGGCCATTTGCATGGTTTGTTCTGCAACCCATCTGCTTTGTGCGTACCCTCCAAAAACAGTATCTCCCGGTGGTAAGGATTCACTTTCGTAGATGTGTTCCGTTTCAAGACATCGTGTCGAGTCAAAGATGGCAACCGTTGAAATATAATGCACCGGTTTAACATGATGGGTCATTGCAATATCCAAAACATCATGTAATGCAGAAACGTTGCTGGGTTTTAATTGATCATAAGGAATCACAAAATTAACTAACGCGGCACTGTGATAAATGACGTCAATTGTTTCTGCCAATTGCTTCAGCGCATCTGTTGTTAAGCCCAATTTAGGTTTATCCAGATCACCTAATATTGGCTTGATGCGTGAGGTACTTTTTGGTTTTAATAAATAATAATCCAAATTATCCACGATTCGCGTCAGACATTCTGTCTCATTTTCAGCCCTGACGAGACAATAAACATTCGCATCCGTCTCATTGAGCAAATCATTGAGTAAATAAGCCCCCAAAAAACCCGTTGCTCCAGTAAGAAATATGGAATCTGGCGCTTTATGCAAATCCGGTTTTGACAGTTCACTATCCTGGGTTTTAAACCAAAACTCTTTTTGCAGATCCAGAAACTCTTCATATAAAGGATTAGGCTGTCCTGCGGCACTTGAAGAAAGCCGCTCCATGAGGTAATCACTCAGCGTTTGAATGGAAAATTGCTCGTGTAAAAGAGCTGGACTAAAGGGAATGGATAACCAAGATGAAAGTTCTGCAATAAAACGGACACTCGTAATGGAATCAAAATTGTAATGCTCCAGCAAACGCTCGGGATCAATGGCATTTTCGGTGACATTTAACTGAATCCATTGCAGTACATTGGCTTTGATTTCTTCTGCTGTATCCGGTTTCTCTTTTGGAAAAATAAAGCGATTGCTTGTTTTGGAGGATTTATTAATTCCGTCTAACGGTGGACCAAATACTCCAGACTCGTATTGGATCTTACATAATAAACGCATGACTTTATTGGTTCGTGTTCTGGGGAGTGCGGTTTCTGTATAGGCTATATCAGCCACACTGATGCCGATAAAATCGGTTATTGTTTTGCGAATTTTAAGAGATAACGCATTTTGCTCTTCCAAGGTGAGTTTATGTGTTTCGACAATCACCGCAAAACTTTCTTCAGCAAAAACTTCTATTGAAAAAGCAACACATCCATTAAGCACCATGCCCTCACTAGCCAACTGCTCGATCATTACTCCTTCGATGTAATCGGGATAATAATTCTTGCCATGGATAATAATGAGCTCTTTCAAGCGTCCAGTAATGTATAAGTTGTTGTGCTCAATAAAACCCAGATCGCCAGTTCTAAAAAAGGGACCTTCATGAGTATCTGTGATGTAATTATTGACTGCTGCTTACGTTGCTTCAGGATTTTGCCAATACCCTAAAGTATTCGTTGCACTTTTTACCCAAATTTCACCTATGGAATCAACCGGTACTTCCTTCAGTGTATTCGGATCCACTATTTTTAAAGTAATGTGCTCTAATGGTGCTCCATTGGATATAAAAATCATCTGATCCTCTTCAGACAGCGGTGTTCGCGACACCAAACCATCCTGAATTCCCTGATTACGAATCACACTATGAGTCGCATTTCCGCGAGGCGTCGTGGTGGTACAGAGTGTTTCAGTGAGTCCATAATAAGGATAAAATGCCTTATAGTCGAACCAACAGGGTGAAAACAGTTGGGTAAACTGCTCTAGCGTTTCTTTGCGAACGATTTCTCCTCCGGAAATTGCAATTCTTAATGAACTTAGATCCAGACTGTCGATGAACTCCTCGGTTGCCAGTCGACAACACAGCGTATAGGCAAAACAAGGCGCCAAGCTAATTGTCAATTTGTATAGCTGGTAGAGTTAACCAGTCACCTGGCCAACCCCCCATTTAGAACCCATCGTGCCCTACTAAGGCAATGGGCTCAAGACAATTTCATTACATACTCATACCTTATCAATCAGAACAATCGGTGTATTATTTTTGCA
>JBOFJV010000373.1:0-10175 GCA_051657005.1 Legionella sp.
ATGGGGGGTTGGCCAGGTGACTGGTTAACTCTACCAGCTAAAACCTGTCAAGTATTTTTTGATTTTTTTCAATTTTTTTCTAAATATAGTTCGTTCACCCCTGTACGACACGCAGTGGCGTATAGGGGTGAGTAGTTACCAAAAAAGAACAGAAATGTGGGGGATAACCTGAAAAACGACAGTGAGAAAGATATTTGTAAGCGTCAACTGAAGAGATCATTGTAGTCTGGGTGAAGCGTGGCGGAACCATGGGAGCTGAGTGACATCAATAAATAAACCCTGGTTCCGCTACGCTTCACCCAGGCTACATTTGTTACTGCTATTGTCGCGCTATAATACGCATTAACCTACATGAGAAAAACGACGATCGTTATCATGGATTGATTGCTTAACCAATTCATCCATATCTTCATTGGGTTCAAACGCTTGAGACACAACTTTTATTGGAGAAGCATCTACAGCCACTTTTTTAATATCATTTTGCAAATAACCATCGAGATTTCTAAAAGTAACGTACTTATCTGTAGCAAACTCTTGGCATTGTGCCATGGTTTCATCTTGGCAAATAGAAAACTTAATTAAGTGTTCCTCATGAAAGGGTTCACTACTTTTTGACAGAACATACTGCATGTCATAGAGCGCACTATTTGCTCCAGTGGCAATCTCTTTAGGATTGTCTGCAAAAGCAAAACCAGTTAAAGCGAAACTTAACGTTGCCCAGACTACTTTCATCATTCTGTTTTAACTCCATAAAATGTGAAACTAATATTCTCTGCTCTGATTTTATCCTCAACCACGCAAAGAACGAAGAAAATATAAAGGCCGTCATCAATAATGAACTGCCTTTCATTACATAAAACCTCTGATGTGACTTAATTTCAGTCCGACATTATACTCTATTTCATACGAATAGTGCAAAAATTTACAAATTAATTCTTATTTTGATCGAAAAATGCTTCTTTATCTGCAGATACATCTCATATGCACGTCGATTATACTCTGTAAAATGGTTCGGAAGATAATGTTTTTTTAAACCAAAAAGAAACAAATCAACTCACATTGCACATAAAACAAATTAGGATGCCATTAGAAATAATGAACAACTACTTACCATTATGTCAATTGGATAATAACCGGTTGATTTCATGATAAAAAATACTTTACTATTGAAAAAATGAGTTATAACTCTCTTACCTGCTCATGGATTGACGGGTATATAAGATGGGGCAGCATGATGCTGAATATTTTTTTCATGGAGTGAGAAAATGAACAGTAAAGTATTTTCGCAACGCTTCAATCGCGAATTGTCTACATTGGGTTTTCCAGAGGATTTAACGGGAAAAACTAAGGCTGTCTCTAAAGTATTTGGTGTTTATCGTCATTTAGCAAATTCTCTAATTTTTGGTCACATGCTTCCTGCCAATGAGCAACTTGATAAAATTGCTGAAATTTTGGAAGTGTGTCCTCAATGGCTGGGAGGAGCAACCGATAGGAAAAAAACGTATCCTATTCGTGAAACTGCAGATAAGGAAGTAGCTGATACTGAATCATAGAAATTTGAGATAATTGTCAAAATTATTATATAATGTGTAAATACTGTACCTGATCCTCATTGCGATCAGGTATGGAGACGTTTTATTTTCACCATTGAACATGCTGTATTCGTTCAGAGGCTATACTTAAATCTTGGAGGATAACGGATTTGAGTCGATTTAGAGCGAACGATTAAAAAATGCTTTTATTCACAGGTTACTGTTATCATGGAATGCTTGAGTTTTTGTATTGCTAAGTCAATTGATTTATCGCGTGTAGACCATCACTTTAAAAACAATGCGTCTGAGTTTACTTCAATGAAAACCCGAGATGTTCTAAAACTGAGTGCAAACAACAATACAGATCGTACAATATTCGTTTTTAAAAACGGTACGGTTGTTTCTTGGGGAATCAAGCGTTATCAAATCAATGATTATTTGAATACCATTAAGCTTCTGAGTGATAAGCCCATTACCATTTTAGTCCATGACGAATTTCATTATCAACTGCGTGATAAAACTACCATAGAACCTCATGATTTTTTTGATGTGGATTGCTTAACCATTGAAGATGAGAGTGGCGAATTAAAACTAAGTTTAGCTTATGGGTTTTCTCAATCCGTCAAACTGCAGTATTTTGAAACGATTATTGATGGCTTAATTGATAAATACAACCCGATGATCCAAACCTTGTCACTGACTGGCGAAATGGAAATTAGCCGTACGCAAATACAACAAATTATCGGAGAAATATTAGGTGCTAAAAGTGAAATGAATTTAATCAGTAATTTCCTTTATCATCCCAAATATTTTTGGCAACACCCCACATTGGAAGAGCACTTTACAATGTTGGAGCGCTACCTGCATATACAAAGACGTGTCAATGCCATTAATCATCGATTAGACACCCTTAATGAGATCTTTGATATGTTTAATGGCTATCTGGACAATCGCCACGGCCATAATTTGGAAATCATTATAATCATATTGATTATCTTGGAAATTATCGTTGCTGTTTTAAACTTACATTTTTAATATAAGTTCATTTTTTTAGATTAACTAAGAGCAAATTACACGAAACAAGACTATTCTTAAGAATAATAAAATAAATGACATGAATTATGTTTAAAGAAACAAATCAATTAACAGAAGAGCAGCTTCATGAGCTTGAGCAATTAGCGGTCGTCTGTAAAAAAGCAGATGGCAGTATCCCTAATTTATATGCTCATTTGCTCACCCAAAAAAGAAACATCCCCACGATTTTGTTGTGCCATGACCAACACCAATTAATCGGCTTTTTAAATGTGTATTTCTTCTATGAAGATGCAGTTGAAATTACACTACTTATCCATCCATCTTTTCGCCGCAAAGGCATTGCCAAAAAGTTGCTCCATGCGATTCTGCCTGTAATTAAGGAACATGGTTTTTTTAAAGTGATTTTTTCAAGTCCATCTCATATACATAATTATTGGCTTCCTGAACTCGGATTTTCTTATCGACATAGTGAATACTACATGGAGCGAAATGATTTAAGCCCTTTATTAAATTATAAAAAAAATCTGACTTTTCGCCATGCAGCAGCCAAAGACATTCCGTTGCTGTGTGTTCTTGATGAATCCTGTTTTTTTAAAAAACAAGCAGAATTAATTCCTCGTTTTGAGCACATACTCAATGACAGAGCGTATCAAATTATCCTTGCTTTTGAAGACAATCATCTGGTAGGAAAAGCACACATACGCTGGCAAAAACATGGGGCAACTCTTTCTGATATCGCAGTGTTACCGATAAGACAAGGCAATGGTTTAGGAACAGCATTGATTACCCATTGCATTAATTATGCTTTAAGTGAAGGCAAACATCATCTTCATCTCGATGTAGAAACACACAATCAAAAAGCGCTCGATCTTTATACCAGACTCGGTTTTCTAACCCAAAATTCGTGTGATTATTGGGACATTGATCTCGATTTATTACAAAAACTCGTGAACCCCAAACAAAGTAATAAATTATAGCATTTCATCAAACTGTGTTATATAGAGCTTGACAGGATTTAACCCCCACCCGTAGTATTGTCCTAAAAAAAGCGGAACAATTTATTTCTATATCTGTTCTTTCTTTAAGCTGCTGTAAAAATAAGAATAAAAAGGATCGGGAATGAAAAAAAGGGTTGTAATCACCGGTATGGAGATAACCTCATCCATAGGAACAGGCTTAAACACATTTTGGGAAGCGGCGAGTCAAGGACGATGTGGAATAAAACGCATCCAAAACTACGACCCTACCCCCTACCCAACCCAAATAGGCGGTGAAATTACTGATTTCTCCATGGAACACCTTCCTGAGTTTAATAAAAATAAACGCTATACGCTGGTTTCTCAATTTGCCTTATATTGTGCGCATAACGCCATCAAACAATCAGGATTATCGAAACAAGAACTCCTTGACTCAGGAACATTTATGGGCACGGGCATGGGAGGATATCCTGAGGCAGAAGCAGGTTATAAACTGTTTTATACTGAGCATTGGAAAAAGATGCAGGCCATGACGGTAATTAAAGGGATGCCCAACTCTGTGGCCAATTATATTGCCATTGCCTTTGGTCTAGGTGGCCCTAACGTTACAATTTCAAACGCATGTGTTTCCTCCGCAGAAGCTATAGGATTAGCGTATCAGCAAATTGTTCAAGGAAAGATTTCCACAGCGATTTGTGGTGGCACCGAAGCACCATTGTGGGAATCGATGATGTCTGCCTGGTGCAAACTAAGAGTCATGTCGACTGACAATGAAAATCCAGAAAAAGCGTGCCGTCCATTTGATCTGAATCGTGAGGGAATGGTTATGGCTGAAGGAGCTGGTATTCTGGTGATTGAAGAACTAAGTCAGGCTCAAGCACGCGGCGCCCATATTTTTGCAGAAATCATCGGCTTTGGCGCAAGCTGTGATGCATTTCATATTACTGCCCCAAATTCTGAAGGGCAACAACGCGCAATTCTTAGTGCTTTAAGTGATGCAAAATTATCACCTCGAGACGTTCAATACATCAAGGCCCATGGTACCGGGACACCACTAAATGATGCCATTGAAACCCAAACCATTAAAGCAATATTTGGTGAAAGAGCCTATGAAATTCCTATTACCGCTCAAAAATCCATGATAGGGCATTCAATAGGGGCATCAGGAGTACTCGAAGTCATTTCTACATCACTAAGTCTACACCATGACGTATTACTGCCTACCATTAATTTAGAAACACCCGATCCAGCGTGTGATCTGGACTATATTCCCAACGAAGCACGTAAAAAGCCTGTTGATATCGCTTTATCAAATCACTTTGCTTTTGGTGGCGCCAACGTCGCCTTGGTTTTAAGGAAATTTAATGAGTAGATCGTTATCATTGTCGCTTTACCAAACTCCTCTAGACCTCGATTAAAACCTGGTCCTCTCTACGCTAAAGCGCTGGCCCCCGCAGGCAAGCCGCGGGGCGAAAGCAGCGATGTGGCCAAGAGACAGTCGCTTCACTCAAGCCACATCATTACGTCACAACCTGTTATGAAAAAAGATAACTTAAGCTAAATAACAACTCATTAGTATATAAATGCGGCATACCTGGTCCTTGAGGTAGTGCAGTTCCAGGATCACCGCCTAAATAATTTTTACCCCAGTCTGCAAATTCATACCCTACACCCACTTGCCAATTACGGCTTATCAATTTTTGTACACCAAGTCAAAGGGTATAGGAAAAGGGAACGGTACTGTTTGTACCAAACCAATAGGTAGGATAAAGAATTGGCTCAATTGTCGTCGGGAAGTAATCATGAGCATGATTCCAACCAACACCGACACTGCCGCTAAGATAAGGTTGTACTATTCAGCAATCAATTTACCCTTAAGCTCTCCACGAACATGACTGACTTTGTAATGATAAGTATATACATCATGGACACCATTGACGTTCACCGTACCGGAAAGGGATGCATCACTTGCTCCAGTAACACCAAGGCCAAGTTCCACAATGATGTTCGTATTTCCTATAAAATGCTGTAATCCCAAAAAGAGCTCACCCGTACCTAAAATATCAGATTGTGAATTTACTATGTAATAGTTGAACATTGGAGGTGGATAAGGATACAGATATTGATCTTTTCCAGGCAAAGACCACGCTGGTCCTCCGCTTATCGTAATAATTTAACCCCACACCTGAGGTAAATCCGGACCATAATGGTCATCTGTAGCAAAAACACTTACGGAAAACAAAGTGCAAAACCCTGAGATTAAAATTTTTTTATACATACTTATCCTTTTGATTTTTAATCATGATGTCCAATGCATGCTGGCTAATTTTATACAGGATTTGCATCTACTTTTCTATACTTTACTCAGTCACATTTTTTTCCAGGTTAAAACCTCGAAAATGAATGATAAGGGGTATATAATCAGCTATTTTGCAAAAAAGGCAGCTAACAAATGAGTTATTCACTAACTGAAATAGCAAATATGATTGAAGGGGTTGTTGTAGGTGATGGCTCGATAACTGTCTCCTCTTTATCATCCATTGATGACGTTACCCCTGGGAGTTTGGTATTTGCTGAAGGTAATGAAAATATAAAACGAGCAGAAGCATCGCAAGCTGCTGCTGTATTAGTCAATCAACTGACTTCTGACTCGATAAAACCATTGATTCAGGTAAAACATCCATTTAAAACATTTATTTCACTCATTCACCATTTTAATCCCCCGCCAAAAATCACGCCAGGCATTCATCCTACTGCAGTGATCGGTGAAGGAGTTCAGTTAGGTGAAGACGTATTCATAGGCCCCTATGTGGTCATTGAAGCATGGAGTGTCATTGGCAGTCACTGTGTTTTAAAAAGTCACATTCATATAGGCCATGATGTAACCATTGGTCAAAACACTACGATTCATTCGCATGTCACCATATATGATAAGTGTCAAATCGGTTCACGAGTTACCATCCATGCCTCTACCGTTATTGGCTCTGATGGTTTTGGCTATACGTTTGTCGATGGCAAACATCTTAAAGTGCCTCATGTAGGACGTGTCGTCATTGAGGATGATGTAGAAATCGGTGCAAATGCTGCTGTCGATAGAGCAACCATGGGAGCAACAGTGATTGGTGAAGGAACTAAAATTGATAACCTGGTCCAAGTGGCTCATTCAGTTAAATTAGGCAAACACAATATCCTTTGTGGGTTTACCGGAATTGCGGGAAGTACAACCTCTGGCAACCATGTTATTTTTGCTGCCAATGTTGGCGTCAGCGATCATGTCCGCATTGATGATGGCGTGATTTTAGGTGCTCGCACAGGAGTTCCTCCCAATAAGCATCTAAAGGAAGGCGTGGTCTACTTAGGTAACCCGGCACGTCCCAAAGATCTTGCAATTCAACACGAACTAGGTGTCAATCGAATTCCATTAATGCGGAAAAATATTAAAGCACTTATGGAGCAAGTCGACGTATTGAAAAAACAGCTTACCAAAGAAAAGGCAGAGTAATAATGGCATCCACCTTAATCCTTATTGACGGCTCATCCTATTTTTTTCGTGCATTTCATGCACTACCTCCTTTGACTAACTCCAAAGGACAGCCCACAGGAGCCATCTATGGGGTTGCCAATATGATCAAAAAACTCATCAAAGATTATCAGCCAGAAGAGTTGGCCGTAGTCTTTGATGCAAAGGGCAAAACATTTCGTGACGAATGGTATCCAGAGTACAAAGCACATAGACCGCCCATGCCGCAAGAGCTTAGTTCGCAATTCGAACCTTTAATTCAGTTACTCGAAGCAATGGGGCTTCCTATACTTATCGTCGAGGGAGTAGAAGCAGATGATGTCATTGGTACCTTAGCAAAACATGCTACCGACCAAGGAGTTAACGTAGTAATCTCTACGGGAGATAAAGACATGGCGCAACTGGTCAATGCACATATTTCACTCATTAATACCATGAGTAATTCCAGTTTGGATAGTAGCGGAGTCAAAGAAAAATTTGGTGTGACACCTGCTCAAATTATTGATTATTTAACCCTCATTGGTGATAGTGTCGATAATATTCCCGGAGTAACCAAATGCGGTCCTAAAACAGCGGTCAAATGGCTCACAGAATATCAAACGCTGGATAATCTCCTCCAGCACGCAGATAACATTACGGGTAAAATTGGCGAGTATTTGCGTGCGAGTATCCCGCAACTGCCATTATCTAAAAAATTGGTAACGATTAAAACAGATGTGGATTTACCTTTAAGCTGGGGTGAATTAAAGCCAAAGGCAATGAGGAAGGAGCGGTTAATCGAATTAAACCGCGAATTTGAATTCAAAGGCTGGCTAAAAGAACTTTTAGGAGAAGAAGCAAGTACATCTGCGCTGCCCCAAAATACAGCCGGCGTCTCCTTTGAATTAATAACGACCCACCAGCAATTAAACCATTGGTTAAATCAGCTGGAGCAATGCCGTGAATTTTGCATCGACACGGAAACAACAAGCATTGATTGCATGTTGGCAGAAATTGTCGGCATTTCCTTGGCAATCGAAGAGGGCAAAGCAGTATATATCCCGCTAACGCATACCGATAATACGCCCCAATTAATTCGTAAAGAAGTACTTACTGCTTTAAAACCAATTTTAGAAAATCCAGCAATAAAAAAAATCGGACAAAACCTCAAATACGATTATTCGGTATTAAAAAATCATGGCATTATCTTGCAGGGAATCAGTTATGACACCATGTTAGAGTCCTATGTACTCAACAGCAGTGCCGGTCGGCATGATATGGATTCTTTAGCGTTAAAATATTTAGGCCATAAAGCCATCAGTTATGAAGATGTTGCAGGAAAAGGAGCCAAACAGCTTCGCTTTGATCAAATCCCTGTAGACAAAGCGGCGGCCTATGCAGCAGAAGATGCAGACATTACCCTGCAATTGCATCATAAACTTTTTCCTTTAATACCTGAGTCGGTACACTCCGTTTTCAAAGAAATCGAAATGCCTTTGGTCACTGTTCTGGCGAATATGGAGCGATTGGGTGTGCTCATCGATCCGGCAAAGTTAGAACAACATGGAAACCGTTTGAAGGAACGAATTCATGCACTGGAACAAGAAGCATTGCATTTGGCTGGCAAACCATTCAATTTGAATTCACCAAAACAATTGCAAGAAATTCTCTTTGATTCACATAAACTTCCCATCATTGCAAAAACACCAACGGGACAGCCATCAACAGCCGAGGCTGTATTGCAAGAACTCGCTTATGAATACCGCATTCCTGCAGTTATTTTAGAATACCGTAGTCTCACCAAACTGGTTTCTACCTACATCGATGCCTTACCTAAAAAAATTAATCCGCAAACGCATCGAGTACATACATCCTACAACCAAGCTGTTGCAGCAACGGGAAGACTCTCCTCCAGCGAACCTAATTTACAAAACATCCCCATACGCAGTGAGGAAGGGCGCCTCATTCGCACAACATTTGTTGCACCTCAACACTGCGTTATTCTTGCTTCTGACTATTCGCAAATTGAGTTACGCATCATGGCACACTTATCACAAGATGAAAATCTGTTGAACGCCTTTGCACAGGGTTGGGATATTCATGCAGCAACCGCCAGTGAAATTTTCCAAACGCCATTAGACGAAGTAAGCAGTGAGCAGCGACGACGATCCAAAGCGGTTAATTTCGGCTTGATTTATGGAATGTCTGCCTTTGGTTTGGCAAAACAAATTGGCGTGGAACGTCAAGACGCACAATATTACATTGACACTTATTTTCAACGTTACCAGAAAGTATTGGAATACATGAACCGAACACGTCAACAGGCACATCATCAAGGTTATGTAGAAACGTTATTTGGAAGACGGTTGTATTTGCCAGAAATTAATGCCCGTAATCTGATGCGACAAAAAGCAGCAGAGCGTACGGCAATTAATGCGCCCATGCAAGGAACCGCCGCTGACATCATTAAAAAAGCCATGCTATCCATTGCCGAATGGCAAAATACGTATAAAACCCCTCCTGCTCGAATGATCATGCAAGTGCATGACGAATTGGTTTTTGAGGTGGATGAAAATGCGGTGGAATCAAGTACGAAAAAAATTCGTGAATTAATGGAGCATGCCGTTAAACTCTCCGTACCGCTTGTCGTGTCCATTGGCACTGGCGCAAATTGGGATGCTGCTCATTGATAATGTAGCCTGGGTGCAGCGCAGCGGAACCCATGGTTCTGAGTCAAATCAATAAACCCTGGCTCCGCTACGCTGCACCCTGGCTACACTAAAATGCTCATTCCCCAAAACGCCAATCTGCAATCGATTGTATTTCTAATATTATGATGTTAACCTATCTTGCGTATTTTTCTTCCTAAAATCTCAATCAGTATTCGCTCAAATAAATAACTTAAAAGGACCTAAGATTATGTATAAAAAAATAGTAACTACTCACCCCTATACGCCACTGCGTGTCGTACAGGGGTGAACGAACTATATTTAAAAAAAATTGAAGTGCGCCACGAAAGTGCACGACCGCTAGTAGCTGAAAGTTCTACCGGGAAAGCGCGACCGAGCGCATTTCGTACTTAGCCTTGGGCTGTATGTGGTAACGCGTATGGTTAAGCGTAGGCAAAGGAAG
>JBOFJV010000374.1:0-11071 GCA_051657005.1 Legionella sp.
TGCAAAAATAATACACCGATTGTTCTGATTGATAAGGTATGAGTATGTAATGAAATTGTCTTGAGCCCATTGCCTTAGTAGGGCACGATGGGTTCTAAATGGGGGGTTGGCCAGGTGACTGGCTAACTCTACCAGCTAACACTGATTTTAAAACAATGATAGAGCAACTCAGTGTCGCACGGGAATATAAGGACTGGTTGACGCGCAAAAGCAAGGGTGTAGACGTTACAGTTGCAAAAAACCTGGGGTACTATTTAAATCACGATTTACGTGTTTCTTTGCAACTTCATAAAAAAGAACTGATTTGGCCTATGCTCAGAAAATTTATTGTGCCAGAAAAAAGAGAATTACTTTTAAACGCTGTAAAAAAAACTGCCGGACCTCATTGGTTTTTTCAATGAGAATGGAGATTTAATTAAAGAATTATTAGATGATTCCGTAGATGATCTTGAAAATAAGGTAGTGCTTTTATTTCAAAAAGTACCTGGTTTAGAAAACATCACCCGAGTTGATGTTGTTAATTATCCGTCACAAGTAAAGCAAAGTTTAGCGGTATTTGAAAAGAATCCATTGGTCGTTCTTAAGCAAAATCCGGCATTGCAAGAGCAAATCGTGCCGCAATTGTCTTCGTACTTACAAGGGCCTTTCTTAACGCTGGCTGCGAGCCTATTCTTAGATAAGGATTATATAGTCCTTCGTGACATTATGTCGCAAGAAAGCAACGTAAATCAGTTTATTCAACACCTTTTGAGTAAAGCAGAAAGCGATACCAATTTAGATTTAGGTAATTTTGACGTCATTGTTAGCTAATTTAAAAACTGTTTTTCACTTGATGATTTTGCTTCAATTGAAACCTGAACCAAAGAATGTTCTGATGCGCTTTCCTCGGAATCAGAAACACTGACCGCCGATTATTTTGCTCATATTTCTGATGAAAAACTGACTGAAATTGCTAACATCATTTCCAGTAGCCTGCTTCCCGCGATGGTTAACGTTTTTCCATTAAATTTCCGTGGTTCAATTTTAAGGGAAATTACTTTAGATAAAGTCAAACAAGTGATTAAAACAGATGGCATGAATCTTATGGAGGCTATGAATAATACCTCAAGCAATGATGCCGCTATTTCTTTATTTAAAAAATTAACAACCACACCCTTACCTCAACCATTGGATGTGAGCGCAGAAGCAGAACAAGCACAAGCTTTTCTAAAAGAGAAGTTCACTAACCTATTGAGTACTAATCCCCTAAAATTAGGAGGCATGAAAATATTTTCTCCCTCTTCATGGAAGGGCAGTGTGAGTAACCATCAATATATTTATGACGTAGACGTTTCTTACTTAATTAAAAGTGATGAGTTTCTTAACGCGATTTCACTCATGTTACCTTTCGAACAATGGCAGCAATTAAAGGGTTTATTTACTGGCAATAAAAGCGCTACGTTACAGTTATCACGCTCATTAATTGATTTGATGATGAGTACTAGTGGACAATCTTTAGATCCTGCTCAGTTTATCAATTTAATTAATCAGCATTTTGCGACTCATTTTATGGGTACAGAGGCTGCAGTTGAGTCAGTCGTGTCGCAATTAACCAATATGGAGCAATCGATAAAGCAAAGCGCTGTGACTTCCTTAATCAGCGAAGTGATTGCACGATTGGCAGTTGCCGCGCGCGACAAACTCATCCCGCTATTAGCTACTTTTATTGCTGATATTGCGCTTCATCAGCAATTTTTTAATCAGATATAGACGGATGATGTGCAACTGGTTCAATTTCTTTTAAGTAATAAATAGAAATTTGAGCGGATGCAAGAAGATAAGGAGGCACAAGCAAAAACGTTTGCTTTAGAGTTAATTAATGGCTTATTACCCGCAGACGCAACACCATTTGTTGCAGATCAAATGGTGCATCCGCAAGCAAATGCTGAAAAGAATGGCAAGCAAATTTTTGATGATTTGCAATTAAATACTCTGGTCGATTATCTCATGAGCGATCATTTTTCAGCGATTGTCGAGAAATTTTATAATCCTCAAGATTATTCCACATTAAATGACTTTTTAAAGAATAAAGACTCTGTTATTGCTTTTGCGAAAAAGTTAATTGTTTTGGGTATTGATGCAATTGATGAAGACAAGGTACTTAAGCTTCTTAAGGAAGAGGAAGCATTGAAAGACATAAAAACTTTGGATAAGCGTGTTGAAGTATTTGGTGATTTTATGGATGAATTAAGCTGTCTTCAACAAGATGCTCTTGATCGCGATAAATTTTCTACTTTAATTGTTGATACTTTAGATCCTGTATTATTTCATAAGGATTTTTACGCACTGATTAATGAGTTGATTGGTTTTCTCAATGAAGAGAATTTAACGGTTATTCTTGATGCAATTGGTAAGAATCCTCAGCGCGAGCAAGCACAATTGCTTTTGCAATTTATGCAGATTCTTAAAACTAAAAATAAAGATGAATTACAAGAACATTTCGTTACCTTTCCCGAAGAGGAAAAGGTGGATGCTGAAGAATTGCCACTGAAGCATGTGGTGTAATTGTTAGGAAATGTGATTGAAGAAGTTTTGGATTGCCAGTGCTATTACAATCATCACGATAGAAAGGGCGAGCAGTTTTCATCCGCAACGCCTAAGTTGTATCATAAAATATCGGATACGGCTAAAGAAATTCAAGTGGATCACAGTTATTCTTTCTTTAGTGTTTTTTTGCGTAAGATTTTCTTTATTCAATGCGTGCGTAATGGATTGCCTAAAAGTGCTGATATTAGCGCAGAATCTAATGACAGTCGTGCCAAAATTTTTGAACGCATTAATGGGCATATTCTTCGACCTTTGTGGTGGAGTACGAGTTTATCCAAGGCAGGTTATGTTATAGTAAAAGCATTTAGTGATGCGGTGTTTGCAGTACAGGCGGCATGTTTTGCTGTTCTTAACTGGTTAAAGATTACCTCAAGTGTAATGACCTCCATGTACTATTCCGGCTCAGCACTTAATCCTGTGAGTAAAGATTATAACGATACGGCGTTTGCTGCTGCGGCAGCAATCAATCAATTAACTCCGTTTGATGCATTAAAGGTAGCTGATGACCAATGCCCTGAAGACGTGGTCACTTCGGTTGAGCATTTTATTGCGCATCGGAAGCATCATGGATTCTTTGTAGCGACTCCTATTGAATCAGAAGATACAGAGCAAGTAGCCGCAGAGGTTTGCTCTGAAGATTCAGTGCGAACAAGTGATCATTCTCCGCGACTTAGTCAACGCCCAGGATTCTTTGTTGCTACACCCAATCAGTCGAATCTTGGTGAAAATACAGGCAGAACGCTTCATTGTTCTTAGGATGAGTTACTTAAAGAAGTAGGTGAGGTCTTGTTCTAAGCCTAAACTGCTTCATCTGTTTCATGATTGTAAAGACAGCATTTATACTTTTTTTGTGGATAACTTTCCTTTATATTAAAGGCTGAGTATAATTTGCATGCAGCAGCACCTTAGTGAACTGACGAAATTCTATTTTGATACTTCATATGAAGTTATTTCATGCTTAATTATCTTGCTGTCCAAGTACTTTCAGTGGCATATTTAAATGCTGTGGGTAATAAGTTTTATATTCTTTTTAACCACCCTTCTTTGATGAGGAGTTATGTTGTGTCAGCATCTGTTTGGCAAAAATGTTTAGGTCTATTGCAAGATGAATACTCTGCTCAGCAATTCAATACCTGGTTGCGTCCTTTACAGGCTCATACAGAAGATCAACGTTTGATTTTATTTGCACCAAATCGATTTGTGGTTGATTGGGTTAAAAAACATTTTTTTTCACGCATCGAAGAATTAATAAAACAATTCTGTGGTGATGAAATCAAATCCATTTCCATTGAAATTGGCAGTAAAACTGCAAGTTCAGATTCAGATTCAGGTACTGCGAGCACTTCGGTTTCTTTTGTTAATAAAACAGAGCTATCGGATGCTTCACCTTCGGTCGCAATTAAATCCCAACCGAAAAAGGCAGTGGATTATAAGAGCAGCCATTTAAATAAGAAATTTCTCTTCGAAAGTTTTGTTGAAGGGAATTCGAACCAACTTGCCCGTGCTGCTTCAATGCAGGTAGCTGAACGACCTGGCGATGCCTATAATCCTTTATTTATTTACGGTGGTGTTGGATTAGGCAAGACGCATCTGATGCACGCTATTGGTAATGCGATTTTAAAAAATAATCCTGATGCAAAAATTCTCTATTTGCATTCAGAGCGTTTTGTTGCGGACATGGTCAAAGCCATTCAAACCAATTCGATCAATGAGTTTAAACGGTTTTATCGTTCACTTAATGCCTTGCTTATCGATGACATTCAATTTTTTGCTGGAAAAGACCGTTCTCAAGAGGAATTTTTTCATACGTTTAATGCTTTATTGGAAGGACAGCAACAAATTATTTTAACTAGTGATCGTTATCCTAAAGAAATTGAAGGTATGGAAGAGCGTTTGAAGTCTCGCTTTGGATGGGGTCTTACTGTTGCTGTAGAGCCACCTGAACTTGAAACTCGAGTTGCTATTCTCATAAGCAAAGCCGAGCAATCCAATATTGATTTGCCTTATGAAGTTGCATTTTTTATTGCCAAACGTATTCGTTCTAATGTCAGGGAGCTTGAAGGGGCTTTACGCCGTGTTATTGCTAACGCGCATTTCACTGGTAAACCGATTACTATAGAGTTTGTTCATGAAGCGTTACGCGATCTTTTAGCGCTGCAAGATAAATTGGTAACCATTGAGAACATCCAAAAAACAGTGGCTGAATATTATAAAGTCAAAGTGGCTGATTTATTGTCAAAGCGACGTAGTCGTTCTATTGCAAGGCCAAGGCAAATGGCTATGGCTCTTAGTAAAGAGTTAACAAATCACAGTTTACCCGAAATTGGTGATCATTTTGGTGGCCGTGATCACACCACGGTTATTCATGCATGCAGGAAGGTTAAGGAGTTGATTCAGGACGACAGTGATTTTGCTGAAGATTATAAAAACTTGATGCGAATTCTGTCTTCTTAAGGTACAGATCGTGTTTATAATGTAACGTTGATTGGTTCTAATTTAGGCTTTTTTTATAAACTATTTATAGATTGTGTTGAGCGTAAAAAGATCAATGTATCTTAAGGCGTCAATTTAAGATATTAATTGTAGCCTGGGTGCAGCGCAGCGGAACCCTGGTTTATTCATTTAGATAAGAACCACTGGTTTCGCTGCGCTGTACCCAGGCTACAAACAGTGCTTTTTTTCACAAATTCATGGGTGTGCACTGTTAAATGAATATGGAGTTTATTTTGTTTGAATTTACGATTAGAAAAGAAGATTTACTTACTCCGTTACTCACGGTAGCAGGTGCAGTCGATAAAAAGCAATCTTTGGCTATTTTGTCCAATTTCTTTCTTAAATTAGGTGATGGTTTATTAAATGTTACTGCTACTGATTTAGAAATTGAAATTTCAGCACAGGTTGCTTGTCAAACAGAACAGAACTCGGGAAGCATTACCGTTCCAGCCAAGAAATTTATTGATATTATTCGTTCTTTGGATGATGAAGCCAGTCCACAAGTTCTTGTAAATAATGGTCTACTCACCATTAAACAAGGACGCAGTTCCTTCAAATTAACTACTTTACCCGCTGATGGTTATCCTTTAAGTGAATATGAATGCAATGAAGTGGAATTAACTATTCCACGGTTGGTTTTATTGAAGATACTTCAATCGACGCACTTTGCGATGGCGCAACAAGACGTCCGTGTTTTTCTCAATGGCTTATTTATTGATTTCGAACCCAATCTGATTTCTGCTGTCGCTACCGATGGCCATCGGATGGCCATTTCTCGTTATCAATGTGCTCATATTAGTGACAAAAAATTGTTATTACCCAAAAAGGGCGTTCAGGAGTTAATGCGTCTCCTTAATTGCATTGATGATGAAGAAGTGCTTTTAGCTGCAGGTAAATCTCATTTTAAATTAGTCAGTCGGCAATTTGTTTTCTTGTCGAAACTGATTGAAGCACGTTTTCCTCCATATGCTAAAGCGATTCCACGGAACCAGGACAAGCAAATCATTATTGATTGTGCCCTTTTCAAAAGGTCGTTATCACGTATCGTCATTCTCGCGCATGAAAAATCAAAAGCGGTGATGCTTCATTTACAACCGTGCTTGCTCACTTTGATTTCTAATAATAATGAACAAGAAGAAGCCGTAGAGTCATTGACAGCTGAAACTCATGGCGATGAATTGAAAATTGGTTTGAATGCGACTTATTTATTGGATGTTCTTTCGCATTTTGGTGATGGGCAAATTCGTATTTCTTTATCACATACGGACAGCAGTATTTTAATTGAATCACTTGATGATGAAAATTATCAATACATTATTATGCCTATGAAAATATGATTCTTACTGAGTTACGCATTCACCATTTACGTAATATATTATCGGCTCAGCTTGCATTGAACTCCCGATTTAATTTTGTTTTTGGGTCGAATGGTAGTGGTAAAACCTCAGTTCTTGAAGCACTTTATCTTTTGAGTTGTGGTCACTCCTTTAGATCTCGCGAAATATCGCCTATCATTTCTCATGAGCAGTCATCTTTAACGGTATTTGCGCGTGCCCAACAGCAAGAAACAATAAGTATCCAAAAGTCTTCTTCAGAACCGACACAAATCAAATTGAATAATCAATTTTGTGCTAGTACCAGCCAACTTGCTTATGCGCTTCCTTGTCAAATTTTTTATTCTGATATCTTTCAAATTATTGATGCTGGTCCCTCGGTGAGAAGAAATTTATTGGATTGGGGATTGTTTCACGTGAAACAAAACTACCTTGCAATTTGGAAAGAATATAAAAAAGTTCTGAAACAGCGAAATGCTTTATTGAAGCGACATGCACCTTACAGTCATTTTATTCTATGGGATAAACAATTGGGTGAGCTTGCTTTTCAGCTCGATCAATTACGTGCCGAATACTTTATTAGCTGGGAATGTGAATTTAAGCAAGTGCTGAGTGAACTATGTGAGCTTGACTGTTCACTCAAATATTTTAAAGGGTGGGATAGAAAACACTCTGGGAAAGAGCTTCAAGAATTACTCATTGACTGTTTTGATAGTGATAAACGCAAACAATATACTCAATATGGCGCTCATCAGGCTGATATTTTGATTGAAATAAATCACAATAGAGCACGTCAGTTCTTATCACGTGGGCAACAAAAAATTATTTTAATCGCTTTGAAGCTCGCACAAGCAAACATGATTAACTCTGAATGTTTGTATTTAATTGATGATCTTCCTGCTGAGCTCGATGAACTTCATCAGAAAAGATTGATGACGTATTTATCAACAAGGAAAGGCCAATACGTGATTACTTCAACTACAAATCCTGCTGTTTTAATTGATCATATTAATGATGATTCATTCACTATCCATCACCTTAATGAAGGCTCGCTTAACTAAGTTATGTAAAATGTTTCACGTGAAACAAAGTGCCGGACATGGTTCTAGTCAAACTAGCGTTCTGCATGTGCGCATCTCCATACACATTCGTCGATGCTATCGCTTTTAGGCGTAGGCCTTATAGTTGTGACCAATAATCAGTATCAACTTCATTAATGACTTTATCGATACACTCGAGCATTGTTATAGAATCAATCTCTACGTCGGGTAAAGGGATGGACTTAGAATTCAGATTATTTAGCAAAAGATCGTTCAAATAAAAGCAATTCTGATCGGATAAATCCCCGGTATATTTTATTGATTTAAAATCCCCATATTCAGAATACAGGCTCGTTACTTAGCATTCGTTTAATAATAAATTCCTTTATTTCCGATAGAGTTTGCTTTTCCTCATATAATTGGGGTTTAGAGTGTCATCTTGTGCAAATTATAGCTTATATAAGGGCAAATGGCGTGTATTTCCATGCGCGTGCGGTCGTACATAAGCTAAATCCGGCAGGGTTGGTCTAAGCTATCAGTATTGCGCATGGATTCACACCAATTACACATCAAAGTTCCTAGAATTCATATAAAGAGTACGTAAAATATGCTATGATAGGCAATTTAAAACACCATACCTTTAACGGGTAAGAGGATCACCTGATGAGCGTTGATGCCAGTTACGATTCAAATAATATTAAAGTTCTAAAGGGTTTAGATGCGGTAAGAAAAAGACCAGGAATGTATATCGGTGACACAGATGATGGCACCGGTTTACATCATATGGTCTTTGAGGTAGTTGACAACTCGATTGATGAAGCATTGGCGGGATATTGCAAAGAAATTTTTGTCACCATTCATTCGGATGAATCAGTAACTGTTAGAGATGACGGGCGCGGAATCCCGGTTGATATTCATAAAGAAGAGGGGCGTTCTGCTGCAGAAGTTATCATGACCGTATTGCATGCAGGAGGCAAATTTGATGACAACTCCTATAAAGTATCAGGCGGTTTGCATGGCGTAGGTGTTTCAGTAGTTAATGCGCTATCCGAAGAACTCCATTTAACCGTGCGACGACATGGCAAAATTCACGAGCAACACTACCGTAATGGGGTGCCTGAAGCGCCAATGGCTGAAACAGGTGAGGCAACAACGACAGGGACTCAAGTTTGGTTTAAGCCAAGTGCAGAAACATTTTCAAATATTGAATTTCACTATGATATTTTAGCAAAACGATTAAGAGAATTATCGTATTTAAACTCAGGTGTATGCATTCACCTATTTGATGAGCGGTCACAAAGACAATATACCTTCCATTATGAAGGGGGGATCACTGCATTTGTGGAACATCTTAATAAAAATAAAAACGTTATTTCACCCAATGTTTTTTCAATGACTGCTGAAAAAGACAATATTGTTGTCGAGTTATCAATGCAGTGGAACGACTCCTACCAGGAAACATTGTATTGCTTTACCAACAACATTCCCCAGCGCGATGGTGGAACACATATGGCTGGATTTAGAGCTGCGTTAACCAGAACATTAAATAATTACATCGAAAATGAAGGTTATGCGAAGAAGGCAAAAGTATCGCCCACTGGAGACGATGCGCGCGAAGGATTAACCGCAGTACTTTCAGTCAAAGTGCCTGATCCAAAATTTTCATCGCAAACAAAAGACAAACTGGTTTCTTCCGAAGTTAAAGCGGTCGTTGAATCCAGTGTTGCTGAAAAATTGAATTATTTTCTTTTGGAAAATCCCGCGAGTGCAAAAGCAATTGTTTCGAAAATTATCGATGCGGCTCGCGCAAGAGAAGCTGCGCGTAGAGCGCGTGAGATGACGCGTCGCAAAGGAGCACTCGATATAGCGGGTTTGCCTGGAAAATTGGCAGATTGCCAAGAAAAAGACCCCGCATTATCAGAACTGTACCTGGTAGAGGGAGACTCCGCAGGAGGCTCGGCTAAACAAGGGCGTGATAGAAAATTCCAAGCGATTTTGCCACTCAAAGGAAAAATATTGAATGTGGAAAAAGCACGTTTTGACAAGATGCTTGCTTCCCAGGAAGTTGCTACTCTGATTACCGCTCTTGGTTGTGGTATTGGCCCTGATGAATATGATCCCGATAAAGTACGCTATCATCGAATCATTATTATGACGGATGCGGACGTTGATGGATCCCATATTAGAACGTTATTACTTACGTTTTTCTACAGACAGACCCGTGAGTTGCTTGAGCGAGGCTTTATCTACATTGCGCAACCTCCATTATATAAAGTAAAGCGTGGTAAACAAGAACAATATGTTAAAGATGACGAAGCCTTGTTTGATTATCTGACACAAAGTGCATTAGATGGCGCTGCCTTTTATCCGGCAAAAGAAGTTCCACCAATTACGGCAATGGCTTTAGAAGAGTTGGTTCAACAATTTAGACGTGTTGAAAAAATTATCAAGCGCTATAAGAGAAGATATCCAAGTGCTGTGCTTAAACGTATTGCATATTTGCCCGCATTGCATAGTGAAGACTTTAACCAACAGGAAAAAATTGCAAGTTGGTGTAAGCAATTGCACTTAAGTTTGCAACAGCTTGGAAGTAAAACAGAGCACTACCAAGTTGAAGTGCATACTGTAGCGGATACGAATCAGTTTATTCCAAAGATCATCGTGACTCAGCATGGTATGGATAACAATATCCCTATGACTGCTGAATTTTTTGCCACGAAGGATTATAAGGAATTAGTGGGTATAGGCACAAAATTATCCAGCTTGGTTGAAGAAGGAGCGTATGTCAAACGTGGTGAAAAAGAGTTAGCTGTAGAAAATTTTGAGCAAGCATTGAATTGGTTGATGGATGAAGCCAAAAAGGGTCAAACCATCCAGCGCTATAAAGGTCTTGGCGAAATGAATCCAGAACAACTCTGGGAAACCACGATGGATCCAACAGTACGGCGTATGTTGCAAGTAAGTATTGAAGATGCAGTTGCTGCAGATGCAATATTCACTACCCTGATGGGCGATAACGTTGAACCAAGAAGAGACTTTATCGAGTTTAATGCTTTAGAAGCAGAAAACATCGATGTGTAAACTATTCGAGTGTTAAATCCTGCAGTTTACGATTCATTCCAGTTGTTGTTTATACTGAGACGCACTGAATTGCCGAATCGTAGCCTGGGTGCAGCGAAGCGCAACCCGGGGTTCTGAGTTAAATCAATACCCAGGGTTGCGCTTCGCTGCACCAAGGCTACAAAAAATTTAAATTTTTCAAACACGATCAGTGTAACGTAGATAAAGCATCGCCCATGCATATTAATCTAAGTGACCTACTGTTGTCGTGCAATCAAAAAATTGAATTTATTAAAAATCAAGTAGATAGCATTAATAGAAACAATACTGGACAAATCATATTACCTATGACATAATATGATTCAAAAATGTGGCTGGCTGCATGCATTTTATTTTTCAAAGGCAATTTGAAGTTTTACGGGCTCTTTCCCATTTAAGGTGGCAGCTCTAATCACCCACAGAGCACCTTAACACGCACTCTGTAATTTTCAAATTTTCTAAAACCATAAGCTCTTCGCTGAATGATTTTCATTTTACGATGACACCCTTCTGTGATTC
>JBOFJV010000375.1:0-3271 GCA_051657005.1 Legionella sp.
GAATCACAGAAGGGTGTCATCGTAAAATGAAAATCATTCAGCGAAGAGCTTATGGTTTTAGAAAATTTGAAAATTACAGAGTGCGTGTTAAGGTGCTCTGTGGGTGATTAGAGCTGCCACCTTAAATGGGAAAGAGCCCAAATTATTAGGAAAAAATGGGGAAAAGAAACTGCATCCAACGCCCAAGATAATTATCCTGGATCTGAATATGCCTAAAATGAATGGCATTGAATTCATGAAAAGCATTCGCGCAAATAACCAACTCAAATCACTTTTAATTTTTGTGCTTACTACACATCAAATAGAGAGCAAGATAAAATAGATGCTTATAACTACAATGTGGCTGGATACATAGTAAAACCGTTCCAACTATCGGAGTTTATAGAAATGATTTCTTCGTTAAATCATTATTGGAATCTGCTCGCATTCCCTAAAGAAGAAAAGTAACGCAAGCAATCACTAGCGATTACTCATTAACTTACATCTTTAGTAATGGTTTTAGGCCAAGTAAAGGACATCGTCGTCCCGTTGCCTATCTCAGATTGCACCATCACTCGTCCACCTTGAGACTCGACGATTTTTTTCACAATGCTTAAACCAATACCTGTTGACTCCAACTCATCTCTTGACTTAAGCGTTTGAAATATTAAGAAAATTTTATCGAAATACTCAGGCTCGATCCCAGGACCATCATCCTTAACAGTAAACAAATAAAATGAACCCAGCATTTCAATATCGATCGAAATGGTCCCCTTTTTCTTATGGTGATGCTTCATGCTATTGCCTATCAAATTAGATAGTACTTGAATTAATGGGATTTTAACGGTTTCAAACTTAGGACAATATTCAGGATAATGAATTGTAAAACGAGCGTCCGGATTGTAGATGTCGATAATATTTTTTAAAATTTCCTTCATATCAACAAGCTCAATCTGTAAATACACGCGGCCTGCACGTGAGTACTCTAAGACCCCATCAATTAAATTTGCCAAACTGGCAGCTCTTCGGCCCAATAACCCTAAATTTTCTTTTGATTTTTCATCCAGCTTATCTGCATTATCCTCTTCAATCCAACATGCAAGTCGTTGAATCGCCCGTAATGGAGCTTTTAAATCGTGGGATGTAATATAAGCAAACTGTTCCAATTCTTCATTGCTTTTAATCAGTTCATTTTCAATTCTCTTTGCTTCAGTAATGTCTTTAGAAATCATGACATAACCAATAGGATTGCCGTCCTCATCGCGACGCAAAGTTAAGGTCACTGTTGCAGTAAAATGCGATCCATTTTTGCGAACGCGTTCAAATACCCCTTCTGCTTTCCCTTGATGCAATGCGGTTTTCATAAACTCCTGTACGCCACCATCACCTACATCTTCAGGTCGATTCAGAATCAAGATATTTTCTTTATTAACCATCTCATCAGCATAATATCCATAATTACGACGCGCTCCTTCATTCCACAATAAAATACGCCCATCTAAATCCGTTGCCACAATCGAATACTCAATCGCACACTCCATAATATTTGGTAACAGACTTTTGGCATAAGACAATTCTTCTGCTCGAAAGGTTTGCACCTCAAGATCCAGCATGCTTGTTTTGGGTTTAATCCCATTGCCTTCTTGATTTTTAGCCATTTTATTTAAATTACGACTCGATGAACCTAATGCACCTCCTTCTCTGTTGCTCATTTTTTTCACATGTTGTCTTTTATGCAGTCTCTTGCCTGAAGAATGCTGTTTGCGTTCATAGTCCATTCTTTCTATTTCCCTAGGTCATACAGCCGCAGCAAATGTTTTATGATAATTAAATTATAGCCATGATTTTATACCTCGGCAGGCATCTATCGGAAAACATAAAATGAGTGGTGCGTTCTACAGGCAATCTATGCGATAACCAGATGGTATTTGAGTCTGTGTTAAATGAGCAAATGACGATTTTTTTTCACCAATTGCTTCACCAAAATAATAAGTCCAAGTCTTGTGGATGGATTTAAGGCTTACTGCTTTTGTCCAGGTGTTGTATTCATTAACCAAACGATTGTGCTGAATAAAAATTTTAGCGAAGGCGCTTCGCATAAACTCCGAATCGGACCAGGAAATCAGCGGAAGATGTGGGTATTTTTGCAGTAATACTGCGGCAAGCTGCGGACCATGAGTCGACATCTCGTCGATCAAATTGAGCTCACCATCAATAATAACTAAATCGTGTACATTAATTTCCATGACCGATAATGCATCCTGACTATTACTCACAACTGTCGTTGAGACAGAAGTAATAGCGGACTCCAATAATCTACACAAACAAAATGCATTAAAAGCGTTGTCCTCAATAATTAATACACGCATCGCATCTGAACTCCCTGTTATTTGCGATCAAGTATAAAGATCAAACCTTAAGGGACACTTAAGAAATGAATAAATTATTAATTTTTCGCTTTAAGATTAGAGAGTAATTGATAATGATGCTGGAAACATCACCGCATTGCAAAATAGAAGAACTTATACCGTAATGTCCTGCATATACGGGATTGATTTTTTCAATAACTCACCCACGTACTATACTATTTTTGAACTAACTCGATTCTCATGACAGAACCAACATATCTCTATTTTTTCAGGGAAAATCTTTACTTTTAATTGGATCAATTCACGATCGCAATATTGATTGGGTAACACACTCCACCATAATCATGTTTTGACTAATTCTTTTATTGCATCCAAAGCGAACAGCTCATGACTCACAAGAAGTGGAAGTTCGTGCTTAGCAAAAGTGCGTTCCATATAATCACGGATAAAAAAACCTCGCCCAGGCAAGAGACATGGATACTGTGATAATGCGGTTATATTCATAGTCTTTTCATTCGTTAATGGATGGGTAGGCGAAACAACTACATTTAATTGCTCATCAACCAGTGGTGTACAAACAAGGCTGCTGTCACTTACCAAATCCTGTGTGTTAATGCAAGATCAATTATGCCATCGCGTAGAGCATGGGTAATTTCGTGCTTGTTTATCTGCTTAATGTAAAATTGAGTAAGCGCACCTGTTTTTTCAGTGACGTATTTAATAAACGCGGGTAAAAATCGTAAGGATGGATAGAGAGAGGTCCCCAGAATAAAAGGTATTTCAGAGTGCGCCACGAAAGTGCACGACCGCTAGTAGCTGAAAGTGCTACCGGGAAAGCGCGACCGAGCGCATTTCGTACTTAGCCTTGGGATGTATGTGGTAACGCGTATGGTTAAGCGTAGGCAAAGGAAGTTGTAAGCCGT
>JBOFJV010000376.1:0-9454 GCA_051657005.1 Legionella sp.
TCCAGTTATTTACAACCTATGCAAAATAAGGGAATAAATCCTTTGGTTGCTGTAGCTATGGCATTGAACAATCAACGTTAGAGTACAGTTTCTTTCACCACTGTACGTCACGCAGTGGCGTATAGGGGTGAGTAGTTACTTTCTGTCTTTATAATGCACACAATTTTAGCTGATAAATATTGTTCTTTCATCATCTCTCTGCTGCGAATTATCAAGAGCTTTGCCTATACTTTCGTTTTGCGTTTGTTACAACCCAGTGACGACTAATTTCGCTTCATGTTGACGTTCAATTGCAGCCTGGTTCACAGCTTGGCTTGTAAGGTTGCCAAGGACGGATACTTTTGAATAGTGTGCGCTTATTTTTTTATTTATTTTATCCCAGTCTTCTATTGATGATGCGGCCACAATAGCATCTGTTAATGATCGCAAGAACACCTGCTCATTATATCATGAAGACACAGCATTTGGCATTGATTTTGCCAAATCAGTGAAAAAATCATTTATTGTACGCAGCTTCTGCATTTTCTGTTGGTCGGTCAAGTCAGACCGCACCCGCAAAGCAGGTGGCTTGACGGTGGTGAGCAGCCCCAAGGGCTGCCGGCGATTAGTTCAAACTAACTTTAAAAACTACCTTTATCATCAGCACCGCTCGTTTTATCGAGCTGCTCCTGATTTTGAATATATGCCCTAAGTTTAGATTCCTCAAAACCCACGATAGAAACAGCATAGCCACAAGCCCAGCAGCGCTCGCCGTTAAAATTCCTTTTCCTGCCACCAAATTGTCGCGCAACCGCAATAGAACTTTTTCCTTTGATGTATCCAATAGCTTCGGAAACTGAATATTTTGGCGGTCTACTAATCAGCATATGCACATGGTCTTGATCCATATGCCCCTCCAATATTTTACAACCTCGATGACTTGCTAAATCTCTGAATACTGGACCTAGAAAACTTCTGATTTGGCCATATAACACTTTTTTACGATATTTAGGTACAAACACTACATGGTATTTACAGTCTTATTTCGAGTGACTTAAACTCTCATACGATGATGTTGTCATAATTACTCTCCTGTGAAAACGTCAAGTCCACAGCTGTATTTTGACATCATCGTCACTAAATCTGAAGGCTAAGCCTTGAGAGTCTCACTAGTCACACTAGTGGTTTACCTGTCTTAAAATTAAAGAATCCGAACTTTGATACAGACACATTCTATACCCAAAGCGACATCCAGGCACTGAAAGAGAATCTCAAAAACCTATCTGAAACCAATCTACGAGCACTTGCCTCGTATTGCCAGGGAGAACCAGTTCCTAGTGTGCGTCTGCTTACGCCAGGAAAATTCACCGATACAAACCAGCTTATTCATACCTACGAAACAGTAGAGCAAGCTACGAAAAAACCTCAAGGAACGTCAAAACGCCACTACAGCATCAATGAACATGATACTCGGGATTTACTGCGTGTCTTCAGTGGCTTAAAACAAAAAAGAAAAGGCGTCGTTCCAGAAGAAAAACAAAAGAAACTCCTGGAACTCTTATACTACATTAACAATTACAGTCAGGTTGTTAACCTAGAGAGTCGTTCGTTTACTGAGTTACAACAAACGTTACTGAAACAGCGCGAATTGCTTTTGGCTTATTCTGCAAGTTCAATACCTGAAGAAAAAGAGCTTGCGTCTTTATCTTCAGCAGGAATGCTGGCGTGCATGCGTGAAATAATCATGAGTAAAACCGGGAAATGGGTCAATCATACGCAGATGCTGGATCTCATCTATGCAGCGATGCACAATGATGAAAAATTACTGCATCAGGTACGTACCGGACAAGGAAAAAGTATCATTGCCATGATGCGGGTTTCCTATTTTGCTTTAAACGGTAAAGTCGTTGATATTTTCAGCTCTAAAGACAGTCTCTCCAAACGCGACCAGCAAGAGTTCAGCCATGTGCTTGAAGCGATGGGAATTGAAAATTCCTACATTACACCAAACTCGCCTCCGGACCACTACAAAACCAATGACTCACCTAAAAATATTGGTAAAGTCAACTTTTGTACGATTGGTAACTACAGCCTGTTCCAATCCACACAAATTTGGCAACACATTAAAAACATCAATCTGGACCCCAAATTACGTGTCGCCTTTGTTGATGAGTGCGATTTCGTATTGAAGTTTGAAGACACGCAATTTAACTATTCTGCTAACAGTGGTGCCGAAGCAATCTATAACTTCGATAAATGGGTTTATCGTGTTGTCTACAAATACTATAAAGAGAATGTCGATTCCTTCCCTGTAGATGAGTATGGTGTGAAGCGAATTACTCGTCTCAAACACTTACAAGAACGGTGTAATCTGCTGCAAAAAGAAGCCATAAAGTCAGAGTTTATCAGCAAATTCCTGAGTCCTGCTGCAACTGGAGATGCTCCTGCAATTGAGAAGCGTGATAACGAATTAAAGAAATTGCTGGTTGCAGCACATGTCGCCCAAGGATTAGAGAAAGATCGCCATTATACAGTGCGCCCTGATCAGCAAATCGTGGGTGAGCGAACGATAATTAACACGCGTTTTGCTAAAGTACTTATCAGGAACCAAATCAAACACGGTTCAACCTACAGTGACTTGGTGCAACAATTCCTCCACGTTCGTTTGAATGAAGAAGCGGTAGAAAACGGGCATACACCTGATTTCTTCGTTGAGACCGACAGTCCCATTGATTTATCAAGTAACGCGAAATACACCTTGAAAAAATACTACAGCAAAATTGAAGGCTGTACGGGAACTGCAGGAAATGAGGAAGACCTGAAGCAATATGAAGATGTTTTTGGAATTACCCATGTTGTCAAATTGCCTTCACATGAAGAGTTACGCACTAAATCCTTAGGCGCACTCTACAAGGACAATCGCAAAGATCAAATCAGCGACATTTTAAATCACTTGCTCAAATACAGTGATCATCCTATTTTGGTGACGTGTGAAGACGACATTGAAGTTAAAAAATTACATGAATAGTTACTTAAAGAAATACGTCGTAGAGAACGATCAGAAGACCTAAGGTTTGATCTTGCCCGACTCATTCAAGACACAAATGACAGTGGCTTGGCTGAAAGCGACATCGTCCCTCTTGCCGGTGCAGCAGGAAAAATTACCATCAGCTCACGAATGGGCCGTGGAACAGACATTAAGCCTGAAACTGAAGCAGGACTCATGGTATTACGTACTTATCCTGCGCTTCCACAGATTACCAAACAAGAGTTAGGTCGTCATGGACGAAATGGAGCAAATGGTACCTGCATTGATATTATTAATTATGAAGACATTAAAAGAGAATTTGAACGCTTCATTCACAAAGATTCACCTTATAAAGACCGAATCACCCAAATCATGCAGGAACAAAAACTGCATTTAGAACAGAATTTTGCAAAACATAATGAAATTCAATCAACCAAGTGGAAATGGCTTGAAGAAGGACGAGAAGAAAATCACAGTGATCGTAACGAGCTGCAAGAAAGATAACTCAGAGCACGTTCATTGCAGCAATTAAAATATGAAATCAAAAAGAAAAGCGAAGTGTATTTACGTCGAAAAGAGTTCCTGATCGCAAGTTTATCAGGAGACGTCATCGATGTGCTGCACACTAATTTTGATAACACCAGTTTTAATCTCGATGGCTTTAAGGAAAAATGGCTTGACTGCAGGAAAAAAGTTGAAGACTTATGGAGCGTTCGTCTGGCAGGTAAAAACGGTGATAGTGAGGAAGTATATACGGCTTTCATTGAGCAAGTAGCTGAGATATGGAACGATTTTTGTTTGCAATACAGTGATCTGAATCAAGAGTTGTTTCTCGATTTGGCAAAAACGTTGCAGAAAAATATGGATAAGCTGGATGGTCCACATGCTGGCGTCCTAAAGTTCATTGATGCTCAAATCAAGACGTTTACCTTACAAAATAATCAAGGACGCACTATAAGTCCTGAAGCTCTCGCTCAGCTTAAGATATTGAAAAAGAAATTAAGAACAGAAATTTTAGTAAATTATCATCCTGATAAAAGAACGGAGAAACTTAAAGATTATGCTCCTGAATCAGAACCACTTTATACATAAATTGTTTGGAAAGCGAACGACTTATTGAAGTTAGTCAGTAATGCGATTCAACGTACAGAAAATCCCAATACATTTGCTGATCAACAAGAACAAAGTGAATCTTTAAGAGTAGGTGAGCAAGTGTCAGGGTCACCTTCGGCACTGATACTTCACCAAAATCCGCTAAAAAGCCATTTGCTCATTCAAGATACCGAATTCAAAGCAACCATTTCATTCTACCAGGAGTGGGTAAAAGGTGCTGAAAAATATTATTTTTCTGGCACACGCGCTGATAATGATGTGCTTAAAGCGATTTATGGCAAGAATTCCAAGTACCTTAATTATTTCTTTGAATCAGTTTATGCCACTAGCCTTCGTGGAGAGAAGCAAAAACGGGAGCAATTATTTACTGCTTTTGCAGGACTCGACAAACCAGCAATGTTTCTAATCCCGGCTAAAAACATGGCAAATGTAATCATGCATTTATCGGATAAATATTCCGATAAAGATTTTACAAACTATCTGACGTGTTTGCATTCGTTCTTTGAGCAGCCAATGTTCCATGGGCTGCAACCTAAGCTCACTGATTCTGATGATCTGATAAAATATGGTTTGCTGTTTGAAATGGTGATGAAAATCACAAGCAATCACTTTGTCGCTAATGATCAACGCGACACCTTAAAATTACTCGCAAATTTATGTCAGCAAATACGCCGTGATTTCTGGGATGATTTTGATGAGCATCTTGCAGACGATTTAGCGGAGTTATTCACTCATTATCCCGAAACAACTGCGTTACTCTCAGAATCAACTCTTGATTTTGATTTGCATCACTTTATTCGTCTTGTCAATAAGAATAAAGATGCAAACCCACTGGTTAGAGAAGAACGAATAGATCAGTTGGGTGTTTATTTGGATAAACACCATGCAGAATTAGCCAATGGACAACTTGGCGTTCTAAGACCTTTATTTCAAATGGTATTAGGCGAAACACAGTTAGAAACAAATAAAGCGCCATCCTTGCCTGAACCGCATCCTATGGTGGCTTTACCTAATGAATTACAAAATGATTTTTGGACGTTCATTTCTCAACGACAGCCAGTATCTCAATTTGAATTAGCAGGCTTGACTGAAATTTTAAAAGGTGGTGTGGATAGCAGTGACTTTAAGGAACATATTTGCAAACCCTTAGTCCAACTTCCTCCTTATGTTTCGGTGTCTTACATTATTGACCATTTAAATGGGAAGGTAAGCCAGACCAACCTTTCTGATGCACAAAGAATCTTTGCCCAATTTGAAGACTCTACAAAAGCGTTTAATCAATTTGCGCATCAAATGGGACTTATAACATCCGTTCGAAGATTATCGCATAACACACATAAATCCTATGCACAATTCATTGAGTTATTTAATGAAATGACTCTAGAACAAAGCCAGTTATTCTTTGGCTTATGTGCCCAGGCAAAATATGCGGGTGCGGCAATTGAATCCACTGAACATCTTGGCAGAGCATGGCTTGGCAAAAAAGTCACCGGTGGTGTGAATGAACTCGATGAGGTCCTCATGCTCGCTGTTGATATCAGTAAACTTCCTGAATCGTGTAAAGCATCTGTTGAAACGGCATACAAAAACAGTATGACCAATCTCAGTTTGCTACCGATGCTCCTGCTCTATGTGAATAAAACGAAAGGAAGTGCTATCAGTTCAACAATGATGCAAGCAATATGGAATGCTTGCGATACCAAGATCGTAAAAACCGAAAAAGAATTGGATTCCAGTATTGAGTTTGCTAAAAAAGCATTGAAATATCATGCACTTAAAGACGAGCATGTCAATCAAGTATACCAAGGAATGGCTCACAGAAAAAGAAGATAAAATGCTTGAAGATTCGTTAACGATTATGCAAGAAATTGCTGCACTTCAAGAGAAACATAATGAAATGGGCCTCCTATTAATTGCATTTTTAAATCGCAAAAAAGTGCAGAACTTAGAGAAAGGTACCTCCAGTTTTTTGCTGCAATTAAAGAAAAAGAAATCAACACAGCAACTTTAGCTAAACTTGCAACTGCGTGGTTCTCAAGAAAAATTCCGGGAATTCATCTTTTACATGACTGCATCAAGACAATTAAGGTTGCTCAAGATCTGCAGAAAAAAGGCAATTGTAGCGATTATTTTATTTCGTTTAACAGCAACCGTGAAATGCGCCAAAAAATCATGCAACTGGTTCATCATGATATTGTAGATTTAGGCAAACCGTTCGCTGATCAATGCTTTGAAGAATACAGTGCATTAGTACAACGCGAAATTCAAGTACCCACTCTTTCCAAAAATATTACTTTAGAAGGACGACGTAAACTCTTAACGTTGCATTATAGGAAAATTGTTCATTTTACTCAGGAAATTCAACAGATCAATCAAGATATTGTATTTGACAATGACGTTGAATCACCGACACATAAAATAAGTAAGCACAAGTTTTTCCTGACCCAGCAACAACATGCTTATGATCAAGAATGGTGGAGAAACAGTACTCGGAAACAACAGGCAAATACCTTATTTGAAAATTTAAGGATCATTAAAACCACTGACCGAACACAGTTTTTTAAAGAATCCCTAGATCAAATTTTGGAGTCTCAAAAAGAAATTTTGCGCAGTGATGTCAATACAAATAGAAAGACTAAGGGATACAGCAGACTCTATGACATTACCGTACAAATGTCGATTTATCTGGCGAATGAGCTCATTCAAGATCGTGACATCAGTATGGCGGATAAAGTATGGCTCAATGAGCGAATGATTGCGCAAATGGAACACCATATTCAACTGCTTGGCGAACGATTACCAGAAAATCATGAATACAAAAAATTATTTTCGGATTACTCCTACGAATCAATGAAACCCGGATCGACTAAATTTGAACTATTCCAAAGAGGTATTAGCAAGGTCGATACGGATTCTATTCCGAAGAACATGCGTTACTTAGTGACGAATATTGATTGTTTTGTTGATATCGCAGGACATACCAGCAGCGAGCTCGATAAGGAAAATTACAATCGAGCTATAGAAGTAATGTAATAATAAGAGTAAGTAATTGTAGCCTGGGTGCAGCGTAGCGGAACCCGGGGTTGCTGCGTCAACTCAATAACCACTGGTTCCGCTACGCTGCACCCAGGCAATTATACCTTACGTTCGCCACATAGCCGATGTGTTCATTGGCGCGAACATACCCTCGCCCACGCAAGAAATTAAAACAGAAAATTGATGGAAAATAGTGGGATCTTATTCTTAGCCTGATGGCTATGCGCTTCACCTAGGCTGTGGTTCTCCATTTCTAATTCATTTTCACGTACTCAATATGTCTACTGAAAAATCATTTTGTATGAAATAAAAAATAGTGCTATGGTATAAGTATGATTATTTTCAACCGATAGTGTGTAAATAAAGTGCATAGCAATTCTGAAAAACATCCAAAGTCACTCCGTATTTTTTTTGCAACAGAAATGTGGGAACGGTACGGTTTTTACGTAGTCCAATCTCTTTTAGCACTTTATTTAGCCTTACACTTCAATTTTCCTGACAAACAAGTGTATGCCTTGGTTGGTTCTTTCACTGCCTTAACTTATCTCTCTCCAGTAGTAGGTGGATGGATAGCCGATAACTTAATCGGACAAAAAAGAGCTGTATTATTAGGTGCACTGGGACTTTTTGTCAGTTACTGTCTTTTGTCACTAGTAGATAATACTACAGTACTGAGCGCATCATTAGCTGCTATTGCCGTGGGAACAGGTTTACTGAAGCCAAATATTTCGTCACTTTTAGGTAATGAATATCTTACAAGCTCTGCACGTCGCGAAAGCGGATTTACCATTTTTTATATGGGAATTACAACCGGTATTATCTTGGGTACTACCGTACCAAGCATCTTAAATGAACATTTTGGTTGGGTTGCTTCTTTTATAAGTGCAGCATTGGGTATGATTATCGCTTTTACCGTTTTTTTGTACGGAATCAACAAATACGCCATTCGCGACTATAATCCATTCGTTTTTCAATTTAAAAAAATCATAACCGCTGCTGTTTTAATGGCAGGGCTTTGGTCTTTATCCTTCTATATATTGAGCTCACCACAATTAGCAAATCTTATATTTGGACTTGTTGTTTTATTTTCCGCAGGCTACATCCTTTATTCTGTAAGCAAAGAAAGCGCCAACCAATCACGACAAACACGGGTAATCTGTTTATTGTGTATTATTTCAGTGGTGTTTTGGTCATTTTACTTTCAAATGTTCATGTCTTTGACGCTTTTTATTTCACGCGTTGTTGACCCTATCTTTTGCGGCATTCATTTTCCACCACCCTACTATGTCACCATTCAAAGTATCGGTATGCTTGTTATTGGTTATTTTTTAGCAAAGAAAAATCCTAAACTGAGTTTAATCGAACGTGGTTTAAGCATTGGGAAAAAATTCTTGCTTGCCATATTTATTACAACCACAGCTTATGCCGTCATTGCATTAGTGAGCAACTTTACGGACAAGAATACTTTAATCACACCACTTTTAATTATTCCAGCCTATTTAATGTTTTCCTTGGCGGAACTGTTACTATCACCTGTTGGGCTATCAGCCATTACGCTTTTAGCTGATAAAAATAAAGTCAGTACGATGATGGGTATCTTTTTTGTTTCTTTAGGAATTGGTGGATTTTTATCCGGAAAACTGGCCTCCTTAACGGCCATACCTTCAGGAGAAAAAGATATTGCCGTATTAAAAACACTGTATGCAACTGCTTTTGCCCAGCAACTGGGGATACTCTTTATCGCAGCTTTAGGTTGTCTGGTTCTGTATGCAGTAATTAAATTTTTATTAACCCATGATAAATTGACGGATTAAACGTAGCAATTTTAAATTTAACTCTTTTTATATACAGAAGTCAGACCTCACCCGCAAAGCAGGTGGCTTGACGGTAGTGAGCAGCCCCAATGGCTGCCGGCGATTAGTTCAAACTAACTTTAAAAATTACCTTTCTCATCAGCACCGCTCGTTTTATCGAGCTGCTCCTGATTTTGAATATATTCCCTAAGTTTAGATTCCTTAAAACCCACGGTAGAAACAGCATAGCCACGAGCCCAGAAGCGCTAGCCGTTAAAATTCCTTTTCCTGCCACCAAATTGTCGCGCAACCGCAATAGCACTTTTTCCTTTGATGTATCCAATAGCTTCGGAAACTGAATATTTTGGGCTCTTTCCCATTTAAGGGGGCAGCTCTAATCACCCACAGAGCACCTTAACACGCACTCTGTAATTTTCAAATTTTCTAAAACCATAAGCTCTTCGCTGAATGATTTTCATTTTACGATGAAACCCTTCTGTGATTC
>JBOFJV010000377.1:0-2918 GCA_051657005.1 Legionella sp.
AACTCAGTTTGAAAACTCTGTTTTGATGTTTGCCAAGCTTCAACATGTTCCTTTTACTAACAATCGTGCAGAACGCGATTTGCGCATGGGAATGGTTAAACAGAAGGTATCTGGTTGCTTCAGAACAGAAAAATATGCCCAGGCTTATTGTCGCATTTCCAGTTATTTACAAACTATGAAAAATAAGGGAATAAATCCTTTGGTTGCTGTAGCTATGGCGTTGAACAATCAACGTTAGAGTACAATTTCTTTCACCCCTGTACGTCACGCAGTGGCGTATAGGGGTGAGTAGTTACTAATTGGTTTCATTAGTTCATCGGTATGCAGTTTTCCTTTCATAATTGCTTCAATTTTCAGGTCATGAACCATTGCAACTGCTGTTTCTGCTGCTTCCTGGCTGTGTTTCGTTGATACAATTTCATACGCATCAAGATTAATATTGGCTGTTTCCGCAGCATCAATAATTTTTTGTTTGGGCCCAATCAGAATTGGAGTAATCAATCCTTCTTAGGCTGCTGCAATTGCCCCTTTAAGAGAGAGCGCATCAACAGGATGAACAACACCTGTTTTGAGGGGGTTTATATGTTTTTGGGTTGCAATTAAGTCGTGATACCAGTGATTTTTTGCTTTTTTAAATTCGATTTCAGGTAGTTTAATGCGTTTTCTTTTTACTTTAGGAGTCGGTGCAATCACTGTGGCAACGCCGCTGATGACGGTTTTTCCGCTTTGATTGCTGCAATGACAATCGAGTACAATTTGATGGTGTTTGGAATCTTTGCGTTGTACCGTCACCATTACTGTAATTTCATCGCCCAGAAGAACATGGTGTTTGAATTGTAATGTCTGATCTAAATAAATAGTCCCAGGACCAGGAAGTTCTGTTCCCAGAACAGTAGATAAGAGCGATGCGCCCCACATACCATGAGCGATAATTTGATGAAACATATAATTTTTAGCATATTCGGCATCAACATGAGCCGGATTGATGTCTCCAGACATGATTGCAAAAAGTTTTATGTCTTTTTGCGTTAGAATACGTTTAAGACTAGCCGAATCACCTACTTTTATTTCATCAAAAACTCGATTTTCAATGTAATTCATTCATCGCTACCTATGAAACATTAATAATTACTTTTAATGCCTGTGTTTTTTCCGCTTGTCCGAAAGTATCATATGCTTCAAGAATATCAGCGAAATTAAAATGGTGGCTGATTAATGCGTGCGGCTCCATCTTATGGGCACATAAAGTGTTTAATAACATCGGTGTGGATACCGTATCAACCAATCGCGTAGTAATGGTAATGTTTTGTGACCATAATCGTTCTAAGTGGAGATCTACTTTGGCTCCATGTACGCCTATATTAGCAATCGTGCCACCGGCAGCCACCAAATCTTCAGTCAGAACAAAAGTCGCAGGGATACCTACCGCTTCTATTGCAGTATCTACACCTTGGTTGTTCGTAAGCGCCATGACCTTATTTACTGCGTTATCGTCGCGATTATTTATAATGTGTGTGGCACCTAAACGTTTTGCCATGTTCAAACGATTGTCATCCATGTCAATCATGATAATTTCGGCAGGGGAGTAAAACTGAGCCGTAAGCAGTGTTGCCAGACCAATCGGACCTGCGCCTACGATCGCTACTGTGCTTCCTGGCTGTATTTTGCCATTCAAGACACCGCATTCAAAACCGGTGGGCAAAATATCACTGAGTAAGACCAAAGTTTCTTCATTCACTCCTTCAGGAATTTTATAGAGACTTGTATCCGCCTGAGGAATAAGTACGTATTCTGCTTGTGTTCCATCGATGGTGTTTCCGAGAATCCATCCTCCTTTAGTACAATGAGAATACATTCCTTTGCGACAAGTGGTGCATTTACCACAAGAGGTGATGCAGGAAATAATGACTTTATCTCCAGGTTTAAATTCTGTTACTCCAGAGCCAACGCTTTCTACAACGCCAATCCCCTCATGACCTAAGATGCGTCCTGGAGAACAGGTAGCGACATCACCCTTCAAAATATGCAAGTCAGTTCCGCAAATAGTTGTTTTTTTAATTTGGATCACTGCATCAGAGGGGTTTTTAATGATTGGCTTGGGACGTTCTTCTACCGATTTTTTTCCTGGGCCTTGATAGATTAATGCTTTCATTTTATACACAATCCTTGTTTGATATTTTAAATAGTCTAAATGATTCTACTCGTTCTGCGAATGACTTTTAAATAGCATATAATTTTCCATATTGGTTGTAAATGGCGATTTATCTTAACAACTTCAAGATACAGGAATCCAAAACTCAATGGAGTTCAGGTCATGATGATGCATGCAATGCTTATGAAATAGCCCAAGCAACAACTCATTTACAGCCTTGTGCCAAAACCTCACCCAAAAGAAAATGAACTGCTTATAAAAATTAGTGCGTGTGGCATTTGTAGAACTGATTTGCATGTGGTTGATGGAGAATTAACCCATCCTCAACTGCCTCTTATCCCTGGGCATCAAATTGTTGTGACTGTTGAACAATTAGGGTCTGATGTGACTTCATTTAAATTGGGGCAACGTATTGGTGTTCCCTTGTTAGGAAGCAGTTGCGGCAATTGCTCCTTTTGCTTATCAGGTCGAAAAAATCTTTGTGATAACGCACGATTTACTGGCTATCAAATCGATGGAGGATTTGCAGAGTATTGCGTTGCTCACCATCAATTTTGTTTTCCTATTCCCGATGGCTATTCGGATTATCAAGCAGCACCTTTATTTTGTGCTGGATTAATTTTAAAACAGGTAAACCACTAGTTTGACTAGTGAGACTCTCAAGGCTTAGCCTTCAGATTTAGTGACGATGATGTCAAAATACAGCTGTGGACTTGACGGTTTCACAGGAGAGTAATTATGACAACATCATCGTATGAGAGTTTAA
>JBOFJV010000378.1:0-11647 GCA_051657005.1 Legionella sp.
CAGAATGTGGCGGTTTAGTAAATCAAATGGAATCACAGAAGGGTGTCATCGTAAAATGAAAATCATTCAGCAAAGAGCTTATGGTTTTAGAAAATTTGAAAATTACAGAGTGCGTGTTAAGGTGCTCTGTGGGTGATTAGAGCTGCCCCCGTAAATGGGAAAGAGCCATAAGATGGCGTCCCCAAGGGGGTTCGAACCCCTGTTCTCGCCGTGAAAGGGCGATGTCCTAGGCCGCTAGACGATGGGGACCTAGATATAACACTGTTTGTAACGTACTGCATACACCAATAATGGCGTCCCCAAGGGGGTTCGAACCCCTGTTCTCGCCGTGAAAGGGCGATGTCCTAGGCCGCTAGACGATGGGGACCCTAGACGTTTTTTTCCATCAACATCAAAGATGTTGATGGTGGAGCTAGGCGGGATCGAACCGCCGACCTCTTGCATGCCATGCAAGCGCTCTCCCAGCTGAGCTATAACCCCAAAATAAGTTTCGCAGTTTAATAATCTCCCCTACTGCTGTCAAGTAATTTTTATTTTTTTGAAAAAGATTCCTCTTTCATCCTCAAATTACGATAAAATACACAAATAATTTTCATTTTAAAGCAAAATTTGTTACATTTTGTAGCAATCATTTACAGTTGCTTGATTCTTAGGAGTTCAGCTGTGCCTTTATATTCAGAAAACAAATACCTTCAATCTCTAATTGAAAATTTGATTGCGACATATGAAACAGAAGTAAATTACACTCCTTTAAACATAGAACTTGATCCGAAACAAATAGCGCCTAATGATATTGACACAATCTTACAGTTTGTTACTGAACCCCGAAAAAGACTTTTTATTTTTAAAATCCATGACAACGAGCCTGCATCAACGCGGCTTGCATTTATTGCGCGTCGCTCCGTTTTAGATCAGACAGCAACTACAATATTGCAAAGCACATCCAACGAACCCAAAATCTATCCACTAAAAAAAGCATTGAGTACGAACTCCTCTTCTGTAAGGGCACGAATTCAAATTCAAAAAAGTTTTCTCTTACCGATGCCACCGAAGGCAAAAAAAGACGTACAACATGAGCACGTTGAACACATCATAAGAGAAGAGTTATCTTTAGCACCAATAAATCTTCCCGATCTCCCTGAATTGGTCGGACAACTCAAAGCACTAGGACTTGAGTCCATTAAAGACTCCGCAGAACGAATAATCACAGAACATGCTTATGCATTTAAAGACGGCATTATTCCAAGCAATCTTCCCACTGGATTTTACATTAACAAAGAGAAAAAAGCGCTCTGTTATACTGAAACACCAAGAAAACTTCCTTCAGGACTAGCTCCTACACTTAAAAAAAATGCAGAGCTCATGTTGCCTTCAAAGGAACAAATACAAGAGCTTTTGCCTGAATTACCTTCAGACACACTTTCTTTGTTTATGGATACTAAATACTCAATAGCACAAAGAAATGCATTAACCGATTTATTTCCGGAATATGAAGGTGAGTTGAAATCGTTAATTTCTTTGCTTAAAGACAATGGAACGCATTCTTCCACTAAACCCATGGGGTTTATTATTCCATTTCTATGTAAACAATTCATACTGGGTGGAGAGGCACATACCATTTTGGTCGTTAGGCTGATTCAAACGTGCCTGAATAAAAAAATTAATCTGGAATTTCTCAAAAACTCCGAGGTACAAAATTCACTATTAAGTACTCGAGGCATAAAAAACCTCCAAAAACTGATTCATCTCCCTGCAGAACAAAAAGAGTGGTGGAATACTCTGGTTACGTCACATTTAAATTACGATCAAAAAAGTTTCGATTTCAATGTCTTTTTTGAAGCATATACTCAAATTTTTCTTCCTCGAATTACAGAAAAAAACCTAACACTGCCCAATCCTTGTCCGATTGAACACACAGGCCATTTACTCATCACCCTAAATCGTGTGTTGGATGTTATTGAGCATGCTGAAAATCCACAGGAACAATGCCTCTCCTTATCTCAGCTTAATTGGGGAGCTACCGGTGTTCATTATGCAATGACCCAAAAACCTGCTACTGAACAATTTAAGCAAGTCGCGTCTTGCATGAAACTGGAAAAGCCTGAAGATACCCTAACCTATCCAGAATTGATCCATCAACACATTGAAACAGAGACACTCGAACTTAAGCCTTGGATGTTTCGATATATGGGACAACATTGGAAAGCCGATATACGATTATCAGATATTCAAGGGCAACTTCTTGAAATCGAAAAGCTTTCGTTCACGAGCTTACAAAAAAATCAGTTAATTTTTATTTTAACCTGTACTTTTAAAGATAAGACGAAGTGCACTGCAGAACAATGGAAAACTGCTTTAGCGAGTATCATGACCTCATTACAACAGCTCCATTCAGAAGATCGTGACGACTTACTGCTAGCACTGACACGATGCTTTAAATTTAAACCTGGACCATCTCTTGCACAAATAAATGCTTTGGTGAAACAGTTAATTGAACTTAAAACTGCTTTTCCTACTAAAAACTTTAAAAATGATTTCATCGAACCGATGGTTTCATGCTTGGAAAATGAAGGATTTGAATTACTCAATATTTTAAATGAACGCATTCAAAAAACAGATCCTAAGCCGAAAGAAAATCTATTTTCGCTCACCGTTATTGCATCTTTTACTTCTGCCCTGCACAAAAATCACAATGCATTAACCCCGGAATTCATTAAATTACTAGCAAAACTTGATGAGCCAGAGTTAAATCAATCTCAGATTGATCAGATGTTACTTGCTTTGCAAAACGTACAGGCTAAAAAAGGGCTTCCCTTTAGTACAATCGTATTAATGGCCCTCAGCCAAATCAATATCTCAAAATCACAACCTCTGCCTAAACTGGAGCAAATCCAGGCTGTGATTGAAACGCTAGCAAACACACATGAAGCAATACCGGTTGATTGCAAAACCCCTGAAAAACAAGAAACATGGTTAAAGGACCTCATCCTTGATAAAAACCTATTACCCGGTTGCGTGCTTGGTAATGGTGATATTTCCAAGCTTGATGATTTAATTGTAGATGCCCTAGTAGATGCCATTAAAAAAAGAAGTGCTGCATTGAAAATAGATAGTTTAAAAGAAGCGTTACAAACCAATCTTCAAAGTTATATTGTTCCCCAGCAATTACGGGACCAACTCAATCAAGAGCTTATGCCTCTTTTCGATGCAGTAAATGATTTAGTTACTTTATTACAAAGTGCCAACCCTAAATTTCCCGAGGTTATTGAAAAGCTAAAATTTTTTGAAGCGCGAAAACCGATATTGCTTAACGTGATGTATGGCGTAAGTTTATTAGGGAAAACTAAAGGTGAATACATTTTAAGTTATCTACTCACCGGGAAAAAGAAGGAAATAGACAACATCACAGGGTCGGCATTCGCTGCAATTTTAGGTCAACTTCATGGCCTGTTTATTTCAGAAATGACGGCCTTTTTTAATGATCCACAGAATAAACTGATTGTTAAAGATTTGGATCTAGCCACCAGCCTTTCATGGATGGCCGCTTTTAATGATACACATTCTTTAACATTCTTCTTCAAAGAAGAATTAGTTCAGAAAAAAGTATTACCCGCATTACGAAAAACATTACAGCAGCTTAATACCCAAGATCTTGATTTTGAGCGTAGCATCCTTGATGAAGCCTCGATCATTTCAGAAAACGCCCCATCCGATACATCACTACAAACTTATAAAGATAAAATAGAATCAATTGCAAATTACCTCAATTTGCTCATTGATATTAATGAACGCTTACCCCAACAATTCAGTAAAATTTATAAGCAACTCAATACCGGTTCTTTAGCGCGCTTCAATTATAATCAAAAGCAAGTTCTGGTCAGTCACCTCATCAAAAATAAACCCGATGATTTAGATCTTTATTTACAGTTGACAACCCAAGCCTTGGAAGAAAACTCTACTGCAGACAGTAAAGCACTGACACGTGCAATCAATGGATTGAAAGAACTCTTTGAGCTGTCTGATCTTGAACATGAAACACAAATCATGTTCTTTAAAATGAGCATGGCGCATAATTTAAAAAGCTCAAGCCCGTTTCCTTTAGCCGCTTTAAATGAACTAAAAAAGTCGAATCTTCCAGAAAAAACAAAATCAGCAATTATTAAACAAATAATACAAATATTAACGAAACTCTCTGGAACAGATTCCTCAGAGCTTGTTCAGGGCTTAGTTCATAAAACACAAGTATTTTTACTTCGTAATGAAGATCAAGCAGAACTCTGCATTGCATTATTAAAACGAGTTTCGCAAGAAAATCCTCATCATGATCTCAGTGCGTCCCCCATGATTCTCCATCAATTGACTCAAGTCAATGAAGATAATAGAAAAAAAATTGCTCGTATTGTCACTGGCCTTGCACTTAATAAAAAAGACGATACAGTCAATCTATTTGCTTTATTAGAAATAACAAAAGGTTTAGGAAGACGGTCTGCTGGAGACATTGACCAAGTTCTGAAACTTTTTACAACCCATCCCTACCCCAATACCCAAAGTTTAAACTCCGCATTACTGGCACATGGTTCTGAAAATCTCAGTGCTTATTGCTTAAGTTTTGATACCAACCCATTTGCTAAAACAGGAGGAAAGAGGGATCTTACCAAACAATTTGCAACAGATAGGGTCAAAGAAGCACTGTTAAGTTTGCAAGATATGCTTCGTGAAGAGGATTTGCCGCATGCTTTACAAATGAAGCTTGCAAAGCAATTAACGTTCATCGAAACATTAGGATACACTGACCCTTTAACTCCACATGATTTTAAAAAGCTTAAAAAATTAACCGCGTGCTCACGCCATGATTTAAAAGAACGCGCGAGCACATTACTACAACAGATCCGATCAAAGTCAATCCCTGAAGATCAAATCGAAATAACCTACTTAGAACTTTTAGCTTATCTTAGAGAAATTTATTTCCGAACTACCGGTTTATTTCCTAACACGACACAAATTTTAGTGCTTTTACTTGCGTTGCATGACCCAACATCCAATTTACTGATGCGCATCAAAACTGGAGAAGGAAAAAGCATTAACACACCGATGTTATCCGTATTGCAATGGTCACAAGGCGGTACCGTGGATCAGTGCACTGCTAACCCAACGCTTCTGATTAGAGATTTTGAAAACAATTGTGAACCATTTTTCAAATTTCTAGATATCAAAACAGCATTGATTCAAAGCAATAGCCCACCAGAATCCTATGTATTGGATGGTATCAACTGTTCGACGGTTGAAGACATGTCCATATTTCGATTAGCGGCTAAAGAAGCCCACAAAGAGCAGTTGCTTGAAAATGATGGCCAAATTCATGTTGTTTTAGATGAATGTGATGATGCACTTTTAGATCAGGTAACCCTCTATAAATTAGTTGCAGAACTAGAGCATTCTGAAAATACGGAAAACAATCCAGCTCAGTGGATTTATCCGCTTGCGCACCAATTTATTAACCTTCAGACATTTCGCAACATTGATGCCAAACAAGGAAAAATTTGGGATGAAGACGAAGATCTTGAGCAATTTCGGCTCTTTCTCAATAAATCAATTAACGAACAATTTAACGGTAATGTTGATAAACAAAATTATTTGATGTCCTGCAGCAATACCCAACTCAAGCAATGGATTCATGCAAGTTGTGTTGCTGCAACGTTAATTGAAAATAAACATTTTATAGTGCAGCCAATAAAAGAAAAAGATGAAGCAGGTCATGAGTTAACGAAAAAGATTATCTGCGTTCCGCTGATTCGTAGTACGCCAAAAACAGGCTCGATTTTCACCGAAGCAGTACAGCAAGCATTACAAGCACGATTAAAAGCCGAGCGAAAAGATCAAGCACACTACTATTTTATTGACGAGGTACCTTCGGTTCTTGCAAGTCAGTCGGCACAAGGATTAATAAAATTTTATCAAAATACCAAAGGACGTTTGCTGGGAATTTCTGCGACCCCTGGCGACAAACGCGAGTTGGAAAGTTTAGCAACATCAATTGGTACTCAAGCAATCAGTGTGGCACCTTACGCAGGCGATAAGCGCAACAATCATGAGCCTATTTTTACTCTAAACCGTGAAGGAACCTTCAAAGCAGTTCATGATACGTTAAAAAAGATAAAATGCCCGATCACGAAACCAACCATGGAAATTAATCCAGACACAGCCATTCAGACCTACGAAGAACGGGAAGCCTTGATTGCTCAAACTCAAAGTGCAATTGAAGAATGGAGTCATACTCAGACACAACCTATCCTGATAATTAATGAGGATTTTGATGAGGCAAAAACCCTTGCTGCCAGTTTAGAACCTTATAAAAAACAGGGATTCAAAATTCAAATCATAAACGGTAAAGAAACACCTAATGAACTTGATCGTATTATTAAACAAGCAGGACAGGTGAACACCATCACTGTCGGTACAGCAATGCTTGCAAAAGGTATTGATATTAATACCGGAGATCATCCTAAAGGTTTATTTGTGATACAGACCTATACTGATACTGAAAGGATGACCACTCAAATTGCCGGCCGTGCTGCACGAAATGGCAAGCCTGGTGAATGGCTCCCTATTTATCAAATTAAACCACCGGAAGACTTGCTCAATAAATTCTTTTATTATGCTTTTCCTTGGCGTCGTCAGCACATCAATGAACGTACTGTTGAAAAAGTTCGAAATAAACTTAAATCACAAGCAACTATCGATAGGCTATATACCCAAGCCATTGATGAAGCACAGCAACTTTTGATGCAACAAATCGAAGCGTGGGAAAGCTTACTGCGAGAACTTTATCCTGATGGTCCTAAAATTCAATTTGAATTTTATCAATGGCGTGAAACGCTCTTAGGCGAGCTCTCGCGTTCACAAGAGAACAGCGTCACTGAACAAACGCTTACCTCATGCATCGAACACTTTAAACATTCAGCGTGCAAACTCTGGGAAACTGCCAGAGAAGAAAAATGGGCTGCAAAAGCGGAAAAAGCAGCGCAGATAACTACCGAGCAAAATTTACGACTCAAGTATTTAAAACAGCTCGATTTCGCTCAGGAATTAAGTATACAAACCGCATTACAGCAAAAAGGCAAGAAATTTACAGCTGGTGTTCAAGAGTTAATGCATCAAAATCTTGAAACGATGATCGCGGATAAAGCTGGTGTTGTTCTTGACTATACAAAGCCAAACGGCAAAGAGAAAAAGGATCTGGAGTTAGCTCAGAGCAAACAGATTCTACCTCATTTGGTCGCTGAATTTTGCTCGGTCTACCCAGAAGCGATGATTACTCTTTTTCCTAAAAACTCGTCACGCAATGGCTCCATTATTCCTGACGTAATAAGCCAATTTATTAACAAAGTCACTGAGAAAAAAAATAAAGGCTGGTATAGAGAAGAAAAACAACGACTTGCTGAAAGTATCATTCTTGAGTACCAAAAAGAACTAATGAATGCTGATGGTGAGAAAATCCAGGAGTTACTGTCGCAGCTCAAACCATTAATTTTGAAGCATTGTAAGGATTTAGAAAGTTTATCGCTGGTTGAACAATTCAAAATGCAAGGATTTATTCTTACATTTTGTACTTTGTATCAAAACGCTGATATGCCTGATGATGGTCGATTAGACAAACTAAAAAGCATCTACAACAATGACATTATGAAAAAGCTTGCCCAACATCTTCTTGATGAATTTGCCTGGGCAACCAAAGTTCCCGAACCTTTGCATGCATTTTTTGAACGCACGGTAGCAAAGGAAGCAGCCTTGGCAATTCACGAACTGGCAAGTGAATTGGTCAACGCCCCCCAAGACAAGGATAAAATTCAAGCGCTCTATATTGAATTGCAAAAGCATAAAGCCATTTTAAAAGACAAATATCTGTTTTCAATTGATCATTCATCACCACGCAATGTCATCCATGATGCCATCGATGCTATTGCTTCATTGAATATAGCCCCACATTGTGACCTAGAGTTTCAGAATACCAGCCACGATAAAGCCGTTTCTGAATATCAATTGGACGTATTTCGTGGTTATTTATCCCACACGTCTCCTTATTTTTTCAAAGCGTATGACCCTACATTGGAACATTTGAGGACATCGCTTCTAAAAATTAGCCATCAAAGCGAAGCCAATCCCAGCCACATTGTGCAAGAGCTTTATGAAGCAACAGCACGTTTTAGCACTTACGAAGCGTACAAGCCTTATTTAAGGCAACTCAATAGCTTGAAAAGACATTTGCAAAGCTCTGTAAAGGAATTACAGAAAAAAGATGGATTAAAACAAGATCCACAGGAAAGTTTGTTGGCTGATAAAACTGCTCAGTTTGCCACCTTACTGAACGTTAATCCCGAACAAGTCCGTATTCAAAGTGGCAGTAATGGCATTCAATCTTATATTGAATTACAAATTGAAGACGCTCCATTACAAGAAGGTTTTACAGGATATCAATCCTCCTATATGGGACGAATTGAAGCAGAACGTCTAGAACTCCAGCTAATTAGAACCGCTTTTGAAGCACATAAACAAGACCTTCTTGATTTATCAGATGTTCATGCAGTAGCACACCTGCCGACAACAAAACGTCCGGGTTTTGAGCGATTATTTAGATTAAAAGAACTTTTAAGTGATGATTGGAATAACCCTTCTTTAGAACGACATGAACTACCTTACTCGATACAAGACCGATTGAAACACGTTGACGCATTAAGACATTTAGACTGGAATACTCAATCAATAGACTTATCCCAACTAAAAACTTTTTTGGGCAAAGAGGCGAATCGACAATTTTTAGAGCTTATTGAAGAACAATCAAGCATAGCTAAAGAAATTCAAACAGCGCAAACACATAGTGCAAGTACTGCCGAGCGCGTTGAGAAACAAAAACGTGAAATACAAGAAATTGAACAAGCGATTAGTACTGCCACAGAACGAAGAAAACAATCGGATTGCAGTTATTCAGAAGGCGCCTCATTATGGGCACAAATGCTTTATAACCAACATAGGAAATTGCCTAATGCTCGCTACCAGCTTACTCATCTAGAGCAAACACTTTTTGATTTTAAAGAGGCAGAAACTGAAAGTATTGAGTACCTGAAAACCCATAATCAAGCAATTGATAAAAAGAGACTGGAATTTATCGCTTATTTAATCGAGCAAATTAAATTAGACCTCGGTCAATACCTAAGTAAAACAAGCAAACAACAGATTGACGCAATTGAAAAAGAATTACGTGAAGCCAATCCTGCTCTCGATAAAATAGCTCAGGCAGAACAAAAAAAATCGCGCTATCAAACACGACGCTTTTTCAAAACCAGCGAATTATTACACTTTGAAGCACGTTTACTGCACGAAGAAGAGTTGATAGCGAAAGCTCAAGCCTCACTTAATGAGCATTCAAGTGAATCCAGTTCGGATAATTCAGGAACAGAACCAGTAGCACATGACGTGGTAAACCAAAATGCTACACCCCAGTTAAGCAACTTTCATTAAAAAATCGCTCTGTTTTTCAAATTGATTTGGGCTTAAATACCACAAATATGAATGTAATCTTTGGCTGTTATAGAACATGGTGATGTAATTCAAAATGTCCTGTTAAACATCCCATCTGGTTTGATAATTTCGCCATTGAACTCGTTCTTGTTTGAAGCTGCCAAAGAAGCTTTCAACAACGCTGTTATCCCAGCAATCACCTTTTCTGCTCATGCTACCAATATATCCTTTGCTCTTTAATAAATTGCGGTATTGGTAACTAGCATATTGAGCTCCTCTATCTGAATGAGCAATAAGTCCTGATGGAGGTTTTCTTTGCCAAATTGCCATTTTCAGAGCATCACAAACCAATGTTGCTTTCATTATGGAACTCATGCTCCAACCAACCACCTTCCTTGAAAATAAATCGAGAACAACTGCTAAATAAAGCCAGCCCTCTTGTGTCCAGATATAGGTAATATCTGATACGTAGGCTTTATTAGGCTCGTTTGTATGAAATTGCCTATTCAAAACATTTTCATAAACCGGCTGCTTATGGTTGCTATTGGTGGTCACTTTATATTTCTTTCGATAACGAACAAAAACTTTGGCTTCTTTCATTAAACTTTGAGCCCGTCTCCGACCTACTGGATAGCCTAATGCATTTAAAGCATTCTTCATCATGCGGCTTCCATAACAATACTGGCTCGCTTCAGCTATTTTCTTCACCCAATCAATAATCTCCTTATGCTCAGGATCATCTGGTTTATTTCTCTGGCGTTGCTGATAGCTGTAATATCCATGCCGTGTAATGCCCAGTAGTTGACACATTACGCCAACTGGCCAGCTCTTCTTATGTTGGGCGACAAACGAATATTTTATTTCGTTTCTTGAGCAAAGAAGAGCTCCGCCTTTTTTAAGATTTCCTTTTCCATTTTAAGGCGTTTATTTTCTTCTTGCAGGCGGCGTATTTCTAATTGCTCTGCAGTTAACTTGCCATTTCCTCGAAATGCTTGGCTATCTTGCTCTTTATGTTCTTTAATCCAACGGCTTAATAGTGCTTGGGCGATGCCTAAATTATTCTCTGCTTCGGTAACCCCATAACCTTGTTCTAATACCAAGCTAATAGCATCAAGTTTAAATTCTTTTGGGTATTTCTTTCTTATCGTCATTACTTTCTCCAGTTAACTACATTATCTCTTAACTGGTGTGTAAAGATCTATTAGACCTATTTTCAGACAACATTAGTTCCCATTAACATGATGTGGTTGCCATAGCACCAAGAAAAACTACTTTTCAGGTTTAAATTCATTGTAGATGATGTTTCCTGAAACTAGGATTCTCAATTTAAAATTAGCTTAGAATCCAAAGTTTAAATATTTAGAACATTATGCGCTAATTAAGTACTATAATCTTGTCCGAAAATAGGTTCTACGTACACACTAGGCCTATTATCACTGCGGCTCAATGGGGCTGAAAACTGAGGCGCAAAGCGAAGGACGTTATTGGTGATTTTTTATAACTTGAATTTTTGCGTCACAGCGCAAGTTCCGGAGCACTAGGCAATTTACGCAGGAATTTGGTTAAAATCCTAACTAAATGATACCGCAAGCATTGTTTCTACTGCTTTCTTTTCCTTCTACTTGTTTATATATCTTTAGTGCTCTTTTAAACTCCCTTTGTTTCTCTAAAGCTGATATTGGTTTATATAATTCAGAATCATAAGGTGTTACTTGCGTTGTTTTTTTATATTTGCTTATGTCTTGAGCATCAGATGAGTTACTTTTTCCTACCAAGATGACAAGCTCTCCTTCCTCTGTTTTATAGCACACAGCAATGTCATAATTAAGATTTTGAGATTGTGCTTGAATATTAACTTGGGGAATATCATGGCATTTTCTACCTTGATAATATTCAATTATATTTTGGGCAAAAGAGTATAGGTAATCCCCCCATTTTTAACCGAAGCTAAAAGTAGAGGATTAGGCAACTAGTGCCAATTTCTGCATTGGAGGAATTCCTCCAATAGCAGTATTTGGACGTTCATTGTTGTACGTCCATAACCATTGTGTCGCATGTAGTTGTACCTCAGCAATACTTTGAAATAAATATTGGCTTAACCAATCATACCTAACCGTACGGTTATACCGTT
>JBOFJV010000379.1:0-5687 GCA_051657005.1 Legionella sp.
GGTACAACTACATGCGACACAATGGTTATGGACGTACAACAATGAACGTCCAAATACTGCTATTGGAGGAATGCCTCCAAGGCAGAAATTGGCACTAGTTGCCTAATCCTCTACTTTTAGCTTCGGTTAAAAATGGGGGGATTACCGGGCTGACTGACAAAACCATCATTCAAGCATTATATAAGGCCTCGCAGGCAGGAGTTAGAATAAACTTACTCGTTCGCGGGGTATGCTGCTTAAAACCTGGTTTACCTGTGGTCTCAGAAAATATACGTGTGCATTCATACATTGGACGTTTTCTAGAGCATCACCGCATTGAAATTATGTTTCCAATTCTTGATGAAAGTTGCAAAAAGCGGATCAAGCACGAAATTATTAAAAACTACCTCAAAGACAACAGTACAAGCTGGGAAATGCAAAGTGACGGAAGTTATAGACCGATTACACAAGGAAGCAATTGCGCCCAAGAAAAACTCATTAGCTTATATCGCGATGATGAGTAGCTATCTATTTAATTGTCACCTGCGGCGTCATATTTATAAACACGTCAATTGCGCATTCGGCCCTAACTGCAGATAAGCTTCTGTTCCGCAAGGAATGGGGAAATTAATTTGGCCATGCCCTATGCCTTTGATTTTCAACACAGGAATTTTGCTGTTTTCTGCAAAGCGCTTTAAGACCGGTTCGATTAAGGAAGAACCGTTTGGTTCATCCCCACCAAGAAAATCAGCCAATAAGATTGCGGCAGCATTTTGAAAAAGATTAGCCTGGGTTAAATGTTCCAACATGCGATCAACACGGTATCCTCTCTCTCCGACCTCTTCTAATAGAATGATGTTATTTCGTCCATCCAATTGCCAGCTGGTGCCTATTCCAGCTTGAATAAGTGATAAATTACCACCAGTGACGCTCGATTTAATCACATTGTTTTTTTGTGCGTGTTGATTTAATGGGGTTAACCCAGTGAATTTCACTTCCCGTACCTCGCCAAATAAGAGTGATTTCAACGCAGCAATGGACTCTTTAGAAAATCTATCGGGTGCTGCTGCCCCATGAATCGTTGGCCACCCCCATTGTTGCTGAAAATAAAGGTGCATACAGGTTATATCGCTCATGCCTACAAATATTTTGGCTGCTTCCGGACGATAAACTTCGTTCAACCTTGGGATCAAGCGCATAGCCCCATAACCACCACGCGCGCAAATAATCGCTTTTGTCTTGGGATTTGCTAAAGCATCTTTTAAATGTCGAAAGCGCATTTCATCTGTATTAGCGCATAATAAATCTTTAGCAAAAATATCTTCTTTAACAATACACTGTAATCCCCATGACTCTAATAACTCTTTTAATTCAAGTAATTGCTTGTCTGAACACCGTGAGGAAGGTGCGATGATTTCAACAAAATCGCCAGAAATTAATATGGGTATTTTTTTCATTTTTTTCTTCTTTAGAAACTTGCTTCCATTTTGAAAAAACGCTACTTTAGTGCGATTTTTTTAAATGGATTAAAACAAATGCGTTTATTTACAATGAGTTGTGCTTTAATTTTATGCTCTCAGGCATATGCCTTCGAAGACACTAAGGATAACTTGGGGCATGTTGCAATTCAAGGTGTTCTTGTTACAGGGGGAAATTTAGGTATTGGTTTAGCTTACTATACTGAAAGAACCGAAATTGGAGTCACTGGCTCAGCAAGCATCAACAATGCCCATGAGGAGACGCAAATTTTCACTCCTGATGTGTTTGCCGAGTTAAGAAAAAATATCACGAATCATACTTATGCTGCATTAGGATTAGATCTAGGAACCATAATAGGTCATCAATCAGGAGAAACCATTAAGGGAGCGCTAAGTGTTCTCTTGAACAAGCATTAACCCCTCATCTATTGCTTTCTGGCTGGATCCAGCCCTACAGTTATGAATATGAGAAAGTAGGATGTGTCTCAACCTCAACGAATCATATATTTAATACGGGCGGGATCGCTTTAAGTTATCTTTTTTAAGCGATATCGAATAAAAACCCCGTCTCGAAGGCCCAATGCCAAGACTTCGAGACAGCGCTTCCTCAGTCCGAACGGCTGGATGCAGACAGGGCAAAAGCCTTATTTGTCCGAAATTCGCACAGACCACCTCAGAACGAAGTGAAGCAAGTGTAGTCTGGGTGACATTTTTTTCTTAAGTTGACGTCATTAAGTGAACAGTTACAGCCCAATTACTTGCAGCTGTCTCTTGCTCACATCCCTGGCTACGCCCCACGGCTTGTCCGCAAATTAGTCTCACTTAGTGGTGAGTGGTACCTATCAAGGTCTTGCTTAACTTTCCTGGCTCTTCGCGAACCAACCGCGGCAGTAGATACCCCGGTAATAAAGTCTGTAATTGCTGATAAATCGCTTGTGCTGAATTCAACGGCAAATCAAAATGAGTTGCACCTTGTACTTTATCCAATAGATGCAAATAATAAGGGATCACGCCATGCGCGAATAATTTTTGGCTTAAATCAGCTAAAACCTGAGCATTATCATTTATTCCTGCCAATAAGACCGTTTGATTTAATAAATGACAATCGCTTTTTCGTAACTGATGCAGTACTTCTTTTACTGACTCATCAAGTTCTTGAGCATGATTGCAATGTAAGACAATGACTTTGTTGAGTCGCGTTTTTTGTAATAAAGAAAGCAACTCATGATTAATACGCTCTGGAAAAACAACAGGGATTCGCGTATGGATACGCAACGTATGTAAATGAGGGATCTGTTCCAATTGCTTGATCAGTTCTGCAAAAATAAGATCTGCTGCCAGCAAGGGATCCCCCCCGCTTAAGATAATTTCTGTAATACTCAGATCTTGAGCGATGTAGTCACAAATGTCTTTAAAACCATTACGACCAGGATTATTGCTCTGATAGGGAAAGTGCCTGCGAAAACAATAACGACAATTCACGGCACAAATACCAGTTAACGTTAATAAAACACGCCCATGGTATTTATGAATAAGCCCTCGAATTGGATTCGTGCTGCGCTCATCTAAAGGATCACTACTGTATCCCTCATGAATCTCTAACTCATTTTCAGTAGCGAGCACTTGCAATAATAAAGGATCGCGAGGATTGCCTTTTTGCATGCGTTTCGCAAACCCCAAAGGGATACGGCTGGAAAATTGCTTCTCAGCATGTAAATTTCCAGTAGATAAAGGCAATTGCAGGTAATTTAATAACTCAGTTACCGAAGCAAAACCTTGGGCTAAATTTTTTTGCCAACTTAAAGAGGTATCTCGCATTAATGACACAGACTTGATAAACTGTGCGAACTTTAACTAAAACGAAGCAAAATCTCAACTATGGAGTATTAATGGCAATCTATAGCACCAATGAATTTAAAAATGGTTTGAAAGTAATGGTTGATGACGCCCCATGTGCCATACTGGATTGTGAGTTTGTAAAGCCTGGAAAAGGGCAAGCCTTTACCAGGATTAAAATACGCAACTTAAAAACGGGACGCGTAGTTGAACGTACATTCAAATCAGGGGATACCTTACCGTCTGCAGATGTTGCCGACGTTGAAATGCAATACCTCTACAACGACGGGGAACAATGGCATTTTATGGTTCCAGATAATTTTGAACAATATGCTTTAAATAGCGACGTACTCGCTGATGCAGCACAATGGCTAAAAGAACAGGATATTTGTGTGGTTACTCTTTGGAATAATGACCCAATTCAAGTCACACCACCAACATTTGTTGTGTTAGAAATTATTGAAACTGATCCTGGATTAAAAGGCGATACTTCCGGTGGTGGTGGAAAGCCTGCAAAATTGGAAACTGGTGCGGTCGTACGAGTTCCTCTCTTTGTACAAACTGGTGAGTTAATTAAAGTAGATACACGTAAAGGAGAATACGTCTCTCGCGCCAAAGAATAATGTGAATCAAGTGATTGAAGTAACCTGGAGATCAGGTTACTTCAAAAGATCAATCATTGAGGCATAAGACCGTGCTTAACGCTGCTGTTTTCATGCTCCACTATGTCTATGATTTCAGCATTGTTGCCTGCTTTAGCAGCAGCCATAATCAGATCCCCTTCCGGCTCAATGCCCATGTTTATTAAAAAAGTAAACATATCAGCATTACCCGCTCCAGCAGCTACCGCCAAATGATCCGCCGTATGTCTAAGATGATGCTGACCTATAAGTTGTCTTAGTGGGTCAACCTGACCCGCAAAGACGGCATAGCGAATTGAAGCATAGGTCGGTACGCAGGCATTAGTTAAGTCGCTTAGCTCCGCAGCGGTCATCTTTCCAGATAAAAGAGCCAAATTCAGCACTTCGCTGTCTACGATGAACCCATAGTTCGAACAAAACCTATCGACAACATCTTTGTGGCCTAAGTAGGCTGCAAAGATTTGTAATTCTTTAAGTTCCTCGGTTGAATAATTCCCTTGTTGCAATTGACTATAAAATTTATCCTTATAGCCATTAACCAGATGTAATAATGGACCATTAAATCCGTTATTATTAATAAATTGTTTGGAGTGCATGGGAAATAACGTCCCTCTCATGTCCATTTTAATATCATACAATGCAGCATATAACTTCTCAAAATCTGCTTGTCCGAGTGCCATTAAATCAGCTGCAGTCACTTTAAAATCTCTAATTACGGAATCGCGCCAAAAATCACTTTCATTCCCCCCAAAACTCACGTTTTGGTTCCAACGACTTTGTAACTTATTTGCCGTTTGTGTATTAAATTGAGTAAACATCGCATGTCTTGTTCCCATAATAGCCCACCTGTTTTTTTGTATGCCATTTTGATGCATCATAACATTACATCGGCAAAATACAACCAGTACAATTGACGCTCATTAATTGATCTTAACCTGAACATCGACCACAACTTGTGGCGTTTTGTCTACACGAGCATCAACACCTTTCTCCTGGAAAAACATTTTTGATGCTTTTTCCCCATCGGCATTTATAATTTGTTTTGATAGTTCTGAAAAGCGTTCATATAACTCATCAAATTGTGAATTATGGAGTGAAGCATAGAGCGAGCGTATTTCTTTACGAAGTTCTTTTAAGTCTGCAATCATCGCTTTAACGTCAAAATCATTATAACTACGAAGCTCTTTTTCATTGTGACATGCGGCAAAAACTTTTTTATGCTTTTCCGCAAAGAGCTTTAATTTTTCATTAATTTGACTGACTTCAGCAGGAATCACTTCTGCGGTTGTGACCAACTCATCAACCTGTTTCGTTAAAAGAAACAAGTCACACGCAGTAGCTTTTATTTTTTGTACGAGAAGATGATTTTTTACCGCAGCATCTTCCCGACCATTTCGTTCTGCAACCAATTTATCTTGCTTTTCTCGGATTCCATCTAAAACAACTCGTGTTGCTAAATCATCTTCTGTATTTGCTAAAAAAGTGTAACTACTCACCCCTATACGCCACTGCGTGACGTACAGGGGTGAAAGAAACTGTACTCTAACGTTGATTGTTCAATGCCATAGCTACAGCAACCAAAGGATTTATTCCCTTATTGTGCATAGGTTGTAAATAACTGGAAATGCGACAATAAGCCTGGGCATATTTTTCTGTTCTGAAGCAACCCGATACCTTCTGTTTAACCTTTCCTCTGCGCAAATCGCGTTCTGCACGATTGTTAGTAAAAGGAACATGTTGAAGCTTGGCAAAC
>JBOFJV010000380.1:0-2525 GCA_051657005.1 Legionella sp.
TCACTTTTACTATGGAAAATCCAGGTAAATTTAGGATAAGATTGTACTTCGGCACTTTAATCTCCTTTTGTTCCCTAAATCAAGGACTTAGTCTAGAATAATTTGATTAAAGTGCCACCTTAATTGGTGTAGAGCCGAAAATATGGTCTTACTCGCCCGGAGAGAGTTCAGAGTTAAGATTGGCATTGAATCGTATCCTTGGTGCAGCGCAGTGGAACCCTGGTTTGCTGAGGTCACTTGAAACTCGTGGTTCAGAGTCAAATCAATAAAACAGGATTACGCTTTGCTACACCCAGGATACGATACCGTTTGAATTAAGATTAAGAAAAAACTACTCTTTTTTATTTTCGTCAGCTGCTTTTTCTTCAGTACTGGATTGGGTTTTTGGGGCTGCTTTGCTTTTTGGTTTCTCTTCTACATTTTCCTGATCATTTTGTGTTGCTTCTTGTGCCCTGTTTTCTTTATAAGCATGAACTATTTCACCAACACTTTTTTTGATGTCAGTGTACAATTTACTGGTCATCGTAGCTAACTCTTTAAGATCGGGCAGTTTCGATTTAAAGTCACTCATATATCTCACTCCATAGTGTGTAATATAACTTAATTATATACCATTATCTTAAATTCAGAAGGTTATCCATAATAAATGTTAAGTTAATTGAATTTTATATCTTTTTAGTCATATCTTCTTGAGTTGTCCTTAACCCCAAGGATGCATAAAACGCATTGCTGGCTTAAGCAATTTACTTGCCAGAAAGGATTTGGGAGGAATATTTAATTTAAATGTCTTATATTCCGGAATTTTCTCGATAATGTACTCATCACTGGTACATAATTTATCAATAAGATTTAATTGGAAAGCATCTTTAGCGAGCCAATGTTCTCCTGTGGAAACCTTATCTATATCCAGCTGATTACGGTTATTCGACACATAATTTCTAAAGGCAGCATGGATCTTTTCCAGATCGTCTTGAGCTTTTTTCCGCCCTTTATCCGTATTTTCTCCGAAAACAGTCAAGGTTCTCTTGTATTCGCCAGCAGTTAATAATTCGACATCAATGTCATGCTTTTTAAGCCAGCGATGAACGTTAGGTATTTGGGCCACAACGCCAATAGATCCAATAATTGCGAATGGAGCAGCAATAATGCGATTTGCTACGCAAGCCATGAGATAACCCCCACTGGCAGCCATTTTATCGATACTGACGGTTAAAGAAATATTTTTGTCTCGGATGCGTTGCAGTTGTGAGGCGGCTAATCCATAGCTGTTTACTATTCCACCTGGACTATCAAGACGAACTAAAACTTCATCACCAGATTTGGCAATACAAAGAATGGCAGTGACTTCGTCGCGGAGTTGTTCTACTTGTGATGCCTTGATATCACCATGAAAATCAAGAACAAACAGTGTAGGTTGGTCATTCTTTTTATTTTTTTTCTTTTTGGGTATTTTTTTGCCTAAAATTTCTTTATTCATCAACGCGTACAGATGATCGTAATGTTTGTTTAAAGAAACAATTTCCAATTTAGGTTTGGGTTTGCGGCTCATTGAAAAAAAACCGGCAAAAACAATCAAACATGCAATCACAATGGTGATTGATTTTAAAAGGAACATACCGTACTGACTTAAAAATTCCATTCGCAACCTTCCAAAAGAATGTAAAAGCAAATTATGGCGTTCAATAGGGGAGTTAGCAATAATTTTATAGCCTAAAATTAATTGTAACTTTATGAAACTATAAAGGCTTTATAGATGAATAGGACGACTAGAGGTTTAGCTCTCAAAGAAATTTTGACAGAGCTTTATTGGGATCTGCAATCATTTTCTCCATGATTTGAATAAAATTTTGGGAAAATTCCTTTTTCTTTTCATCTTTTAGTGGGCCATTTAACATCAATACGAAGTTTCCTGCCGCATCTTTGTCCAGGTATACCATTAATACTTCAGGATCGAGTTGAGCAGAAAATGATTTAATGCCGCGTTCAAATTGTACTGATAGATTCTTGCAATTGTAATTGATTGGCGGTGCGAATAGTGCCGGAAGGACATTCAAAATAATGATTAATGGTTGTTTCTAATTAGGATTATTATTTTTCACATTGGTATTTTTGCAGGATTTTTTTATACCAATGGTTACTAAGATGAGCGAAGAGATTCCTTAGGATATAATCGCGCCAAATGAACCAGTCATTCGCCATCGACCATATAGGAGTTTCATAAAAAATTGGAACGTGGATTTCAGTGGTGAATACCAGATACTCCGATCCTTCCAATACAACGATTTGGCCATAATCAATTGAATGCCGACGGTGCACCGGTTGTATTTTATTCTCTCTAAAGTAACCGCTTTTACGTGATCAAAAAACTCCCTTAACGAGAGTTTTTCGTAACTACTCACCCATATACGCCACTGCGTGACGTACAGGGGTGAAAGAAACTGTACTCTAACGTTGATTGTTCAATGCCATAGCTACAGCAACCAAAGGATTTATTCCCTTATTTTGCATAGTTTGTAAATAACTGG
>JBOFJV010000381.1:0-4031 GCA_051657005.1 Legionella sp.
ACGTCTCGCAACGACGGATTTTGTGCTAAAACGTACTTATAAAATAAGTGCCGATACCTCAAAACTCAAGCTACTTTTAATGAGACAACGAATTGAAAAATTTTAAACAGGAAGTTATTATTTTTATTGATAATTCAATAGGTTACTTTATTTAACTTTTTCTTAACCTGACGGCTATGGGCTGCCCCAAAAATTACAAGCCCCTAGGGCTTCACCACTACCAAGAGAACAATACCGATTAACAAGAAAATCGACATCTCATTATAAATACGAAAAAAAAGACTACTTTTTTGATTTTTATCCTGGGCAAAAGCTTTTAAATAATGCCCACAAAGCAAATGATAAATCCATACAATAATAACAAGGCTCAATTTCGCATGCATCCAACCTGCTTTTAGATAATAGGCAAAATTATAGCTAAGCAACCACGCTCCCAATAAAGTAGTTAAAACCGCTGCTGGCCAAGTAATTCCATAATAAAGTCGTCTTTCCATTATCTTAAAACATTTATGGCTAATTTCATCATGGGCATCCGCATGATAAACAAATAATCTAGGCAAATAAAATAATCCGGAAAACCATGCAACAAGTGCAATAATATGGAAAGCTTTAATGAATAACATAATTAATTTCCTAATTTTTCTTACGCTTTTTTCGCGCATGCTTTATTAAATTTAAGGATTCTACTGCGAGCGAAAAGCCCATGGCGAAATATACATATCCTCTCGGTATATGAAAAGAAAAACCATCCGCGACTAATACCATCCCAATCAAAATCAAATAGCTCAGGGCGAGCGTTTTAATCGTTGGATGCTGATGAATAAATGCGCTGACTACCTCACTTGCAAAAATCATGATAAGAATAGCAAAGGTAATTGCGATGGCCATAACCCAAAAGTGGGCTGTTAAACCGACTGCAGTTAATATACTGTCCAGAGAAAAAATAACGTCCATGAGTGCGATTTGGATAATAACCCAAACAAATGTCGCTTTAACTGCATGCGACTTATCTTTGTCGACGAAAACAGCATCCTCTGTCACGTCTTGGTGAATTTCATCCGTGGCCTTCCAAATTAAAAAAGCCCCACCAACGATAAGAAATAAATCACGAGTAGAAAATGAGAGTTGCTCGATATAAAATAGAGGTTTGGTTAAGCGAATCAGATCAACCGCAAGAGCCAGCAACAACAACCGAGTAACCCACGCAAAAGTAAGTCCCCACCGTCTAGCCTTTTTACGCTGATGAACGGGAAGATTTTCAGACAAAATAGACAATATAACCAAATTATCAATCCCTAAAACGATTTCTAATATGATTAAGACGATTAAACTTGCTGCAACATCAATAAAATGCATTCAATCCTCTAATGCTAAAAAATTGAAATTATATGATATACTCTTAACCTGATATTTATAAAGGCAAAAGATTAACTTTATTTCTTTGCTTCGTTATAATATTCATGTTTCGTTAATCTTGTGAGATACAGAGATCATCAAATTTATTAAAAAGCTGCTAAAAAGGAACAGGGCTCACGTAGCACCTGTTGATTCAGCTTATATTATCCCAAGGAATAAACATTCCATATCGAAAGCTGACATTAGCAACAATGCGCTTAAGGTACTTAATCGTCTAATAGGTGCCGGTTTTCAAGCGTACATTGTTGGCGGTAGTGTCAGAGATTTATTACTTCATAAAGCACCAAAAGATTTTGACGTTGCCACTGATGCAACACCCAATCAAGTAAAGAATTTATTCAAAAATGGCCGAATCATTGGACGACGTTTTAAGCTTGTACACATCCTTTTCCATCGTGAAATTATTGAAGTTGCAACGTTTCGTAGTCATGAAGCCATTGATGAAAGTCAACAAACTAACGCGCGCGGTATGTTAGTACGTGACAATGCTTATGGTTCGCTTGATGAGGATGCCTGGAGGCGTGATTTCACGATTAACTCGCTTTACTATAATATCAATGATTCTTCTATAGTAGATTTCACTGGTGGTGTTAAAGACGTTGAAAATAAAATCATTCGTATGATAGGTGATCCGGTCAAACGTTACCAAGAGGACCCCGTACGGATGTTGCGCGCCGTTCGATTTAGAGCAAAATTGAATTTTAACCTATCCCCTGAAACTGAGGCGCCTTTTCCCAAAATCAGTCACCTGATTACGCATGTTTCTAATTCACGCTTATTTGATGAAATGACTAAATTATATCAATGTGGTAATGCAGAAACGGTGCAGCGATTGTTGATGCAATATGGCTTGTTTCAGCATTTATTTCCACAGACCCAAGCACTATTAAATAGCGTTTATCCTGTCAATGCATTATTAGCAATTGCACTTGAAAATACAGACACCCGTATCCATGAAGAAAAACCAGTTACACCAGCATTTTTATTTGCCGTGTTTTTATGGTTTCCAATGATTGAGTGTTCTAAAAATATGCAAAAAACAGGAATGGATCCTCTTCCATCAATAGAAAAAGCGATGTCGTTGGTTATAGCAGAACAAAATAAAATCATTTCCATTCCCAAACGTTACACTCAAGTAATCAGAGAGATCTGGTTATTACAGTATCGTTTTGGGAAACGATTAGGTGGTAGAGCTTTTAATTTGCTTCAACATCCACGATTTAGAGCTGCTTACGACTTTATGGCACTACGGGCTCTTGGCGGTGATGAAACCATAGAACTTGCTCAGTGGTGGACAACTTTTCAAGATGCAGATGAAACAGAACGCACCCATATGGTCACACAACTTACGCCAGTGGATGCACCGAAACGCAAACGACGACGAAAACCCAAAAGTACGAGCACTTCTCAATGAATCTCTGCTATTTAGGCTTAGGTTCAAACCAAAAAGTTCCTGAGCGCCAACTTAGAGCAGCGATTAAATCCATTAAAAAATTAAGATCAACAGTTGTTACTAAAATCTCATCTTTTTATTGGACTAAAGCTTGGGGTTTGCAAAGTCAACAAGACTTTTGTAATGCGGTCATTGAAATAACAACCCTTTTGCCTCCTTTAAATTTACTCAATGAATGCCAAAAAATTGAGAAAAAGCAAGGGAGAGTAAGAAGAAAACGCTGGGGACCCAGAACAATCGACATTGATATTTTGTTTTACAACAAGAAAATGATTCAATCAAAGACGTTAATAATTCCTCATCCCCACATTCAATCGAGGGATTTTGTTCTCAATCCGTTGCACGAAATAAACCCACAATACAAAGAGCTTCTATAGACAGTTAATCTGCATAGAAATTATTTATTATTTTAATGAAATCAAACAGGTACTTATACTACAATTTACATAAATAAATTTAATTGTGAGGACTCTATGTATCAGAATATTTTATTTGCTACGGATTTGCTTAAAGAACATAATCATCTCACAGAAAAAGCAATTGCCATTGCAAAACAATTTAATGCTCAATTATACGTATTACATGTCATTGAGCTACCTGCTAGCTTCCAGTTGGCGCAAGGACTAGGATTTACTGAGCTCGCCAACCCAGCAAAGGATGACGCGCAAACAGTCCTGGCATTAATGGGGGGAAATTTCAATATACCTAGGGAACATCAGTATGTAGAAATAGGCTCTGTTAAAGAGCATATTTTTAACAAAGCTAAAGAATTGAATTGCCAGCTTATTATCATCGGAAGCCATTCTTCGATTGGGTTACACTCGTTCCTAGGCAGTACTGCGCATGCTACAGTGAATCATGCCCAATGCGACGTATTGACGTTACGATTGTAGTCATCGGTTAGCGAAAATGGCACAGTCTCGTAGCCTGGGTGCAGCGCAGAGGAACCCAGGCTACACTTATCGCTACAATGATCCATTATTTTTATAGTTTTCCTATTACGTGAACTCTAGTTTATTTTTTACTTAGCTGGTAGAGTTAACCAGTCACCTGGCCAACCCCCCATTTAGAACCCATCGTGCCCTACTAAGGCAATGGGCTCAAGACAATTTCATTACATACTCATACCTTATCAATCAGAACAATCGGTGCATTATTTTTG
>JBOFJV010000382.1:0-24872 GCA_051657005.1 Legionella sp.
ACGATGATGTTGTCATAATTACTCTCCTGTGAAACCGTCAAGTCCACAGCTGTATTTTGACATCATCGTCACTAAATCTGAAGGCTAAGCCTTGAGAGTATCACTAGTCAAACTAGTGGTTTACCTGTCTTAAAATTAAAATAGCCTCGCTGCACCAAACTCATATTCATGATTCTGAACATGACACAGAACATCATCACACCCACAAACATCCAACAAATACAACAGAACACAATACACATTCCCACCCAAATGCATCAGATCAGCATCAACACAACACGCACTCCCATCCTGGCGCATCAGATCAGCATCAACGCAACACGCATTCCCATCATTGTGCATCAGATCAGCACCATCCGCATCCTGATTCAACGCATCACCATGAACCTGTAGAGTCACCCTTGATACTCGAAAAAAGAGCATTGGAACACCAGTTAGAAATACTGGACAGCACTCTAAAACACAAGCAAAGCCTCTATCAAAGACAGATACTACGCCATTCAGAATTATTGAATAAATTAAATTTAGAACTCCCGGCAAAAGAGCGTCAACGCATTGATCGCGCTTTGGCACGAGAAACACGAGAAAAAGCCAGCTCCACTGACGATCCTGCATTGATACAACTGTCACAAAAAATCGTCTTTCGCTACAGCAATCAATTTCTACAGCTACTATTGAACTGCAAAAGCGACACAGCCAATTATTCCACAAAGCAAGCGATACGAACTATCTAAAGTACCTGACTCGATTAGGGGCACAATTAGAGTCTTTACGATTACAATACTCTGAAAAAGACGCATTAAAAAAGATAATGCAATTGATAACGCAATTTCTTGCTACTAAGGATGAAGAGCATAACCAAAGAAGAACGGTATATCAGGCTCGCCTTGCTAAATCAAAGTTAGAACAGGAACTAAGCCAAAAAACTAGTAAGTTGGAACGGGGGCGAAGTTCAAATCCCAAACTAGGCGCCATCAATAAAGAGTTGTAAGAAGCAGATGTACAATTAGAAGCTGACATCGAATCACGCGGGGATTATAGAAATAAGCTACTCACAATCAGTTTAGTGGGGCTTGTTCTGACTGGTGTAGCGATTGGCGGAGGATTCATCGCAATGGATCTTATGCCCTTGTCTATTAGTCTTGTACCAGTGTTTTTCACTCCAGCCGTAGTGATTGGCTTGATTACTTTAGGTGTTTTTATTGCTACTTTGGTTTATACAATCCAAAACAATATAGATAGAAACCAACTCGCTCAAAATAAAACCATAATCCAAGAAAATATTCAGACTATTTCTCAACAACATGATGAAATCAATGCTCTTGAACACGATAAAATTACGACGTTAAAAGGCAAGATCCTTTCGGCTGAACAGAACATCATGGTAATTGATAAACGCATTGAAACGTTGCAACAGCAAGCTGCGTTGCAGTTTGCTAATGCGGAAAAAGTGGGTGTTGCTACTCCAGGTAATCAAGCATTCTTTGAAAATCACCATCCTTATTCACTTGAAGCGTAAGTCAACACTCCATTTCAACCCAGTGCACCTCCTTTAGAGGAAGTTGAAGCAAGTAAACAATCGCTTTCCTGCTAACCTGCGAAAGAAAGAATTAACCAAGGAATGATTGTATTTAACGCATCTTGAACTCAAATACGACCATTCGACCAAAATTCAACGCTCCACTTAAGGAAAAAACACAGACCCGTATCATGGGTGCAGAGCAGCGGAACCATGGTTTGTTGATGTGGCCGAGAACCCCAGGTTACGCTGCTCTGCACCCAGGCTACTGGTACGTGCTATTTTCGTTTAAGTGGACGCCATTAGAACAGTCGTCATTGCGATCCATGGAGAAGCAATCCAGAACGGAATTCTAACGAAGCATTGCTCTCGATTGCTTCGCCAAGGCTAGCAATGACGAAATTTATATGCCCCGAGAACGATTGAAAATGACCAGGAATCTTATGTCGAACCTTGACCGAAGTTAAGGTCCGACGTCGTCAACTTGCACCAAAAGGAAAAATATTAGATCGCTGAAGCCAATAATTTGTTGACTCGATTGACAAAATCCGCTGGATTATCGAGTTGACCACCCTCAGCTAAAACAGCCTGGTCAAACAACATAGTGACCCATTGCCCAAACAAATTATCATCTTGAATGTCATGCAAACGTTTAATTAACACGTGTTCAGGATTAATTTCAAACACGGGTTTGCTCATTGGCACTTGCTGACCAGCTGCTTGTAAAATGCGTTGCATTTCTAAGCCCATATCTTGATCGTCAGCCACTACGCATGCAGGTGAATCAGTCAAGCGATTGGTTAAGATAACATCCTTAACTCGCGAATCAAGAATTTTCTTAATGTGTTGCAACAAAGGTTCAAGTGTTTTTTCTTGCTCTTTGATTTGCTCGCTTGAATCATCATCTAATTCAACCTTTCCTTTAGAAATTGATTGAAGTTTCTTCTCATCATATTCACTCAAATAACCCACCAACCACTCATCCACTTTATCGCTCAGCAGTAAAACTTCGATACCTTTTTTCTTAAAAATTTCCAAGTGAGGGCTGTTTTTAGCTGCATTAAAACTGGATGCAGTAATGTAATAAATTTTATCCTGGCCTTCCTTCATACGGATGATGTATTCATCCAGGCTTGTTTCTTGTTTTTCTGAACTCGTTACAGTAGTAGCAAAACGCAATAACTTAGCAATTGCTTCTTTATTAGCAAAGTCTTCAATAGGACCTTCTTTTAAGACTAAACCAAACTCATTCCAAAACTTTTGATACGTTTCTTTATCTTGAGTACTCATTTTTTCAAGCATGGATAAAACGCGTTTTGTACATGCAGAACGAATACTCTCTACCTGTTTGTTATCCTGTAAAATCTCACGCGATACGTTCAAGGGTAAATCACTGGCATCGACAATACCTTTAACAAAACGTAAATAACGTGGTAAAAATTGCGTTGCATCGTCCATAATAAAGACACGTTTTACATAAAGTTTTAAACCTTGTTTTACTTCATGCTGCCATAAATCAAAAGGAGCGTGAGCAGGAATATAAAGTAAAGAAATATAATCATTCTTTCCTTCAACATGATTATGTGACCAGGTTAATGGCTCTTGATAGTCATGAGAAATATGCTTATACAACAATTTATAATCTTCGTCAGTAATCTCGGATTTTTGCATGGTCCATAAAGCAGTTGCTTTATTGACAGTCTCAAATTCATTGGATTCTTTTTCCTCTTCAGCCGTTTTCTTCATTACAATCGGCCAGCAAATATGATCGGAATATTTGCTGATAATACTGCGTAGACGCCAACCACTGAGAAACTCTTCACTCTCGTCTTTAATATGTAACGTAATCTCAGTACCACGGCTTACTTTTTTCTCGTAAGCAATGGTAAACTCCCCTTCACCGTTCGATTCCCAAACAATTCCTTCTTCAGGCTTCAAACCAGCGCGTCGACTTTTAACAGTTACTTTATCGGCAACAATGAACGCAGAATAAAAGCCCACACCAAATTGACCAATCAATTGTGAGTCTTTTGCGTTTTCACCCGTTAAATGACTCATAAATTCTTTAGTACCTGATTTAGCGATTGTTCCTAAATTATCAACAGCCTCATCCCAACTTAAACCGATACCATTATCAGTAATTGTAATGGTTTTTAGTTTCTCATTAAAATCAACGCTAATTTTTAAATCGGAATCGTCTTCGTAAAGAGCGCTATCGGATAAAGCGAGAAATCTTAGCTTGTCCAGAGCATCAGAAGCATTTGAAATCAATTCTCGTAAAAATATTTCCTTATTGCTATAAAGTGAATGCACCACCAACTGCAACATTTGCTTTACTTCAGTTTGAAAGCCCATAGTTTGTTGCTTATTCGACATTACCTAATCTCCTATTACATCATTTTCTTGATATGATGTATGTCATATAAGGGTATCTTGCCAAATTTCAAGTGCGTTATGCATAAAAATAATGAAGAATTCATTGTAGCCTGGGTGAAGCGCAGTGGACAATGGTTTATTGATGTAACTCAGAACCACGGGTTCCGCTGCGCTTCACCAAGGCTACAGAAGGAAGGACCTCTCAATAATCAAATCCTGGCATCGTTAATGTGCCTCCTGAATGAATAATCAGGACCTTTACTGTTAATCGCTCGCTTTGAATGCATTTTCTTGCTTCATAAAAAAGTTTTGCTGCATAAATCGGATCGGCCAAAATCACCTCTTCTCGCGCCAGACGCTTCACTTCATTTTTAATGGTTTGATTGACTGCGCCAAAGTCTTTGGCCGTTGTTGGATAAAAACAAAGAAAATTATTGGGTACTTGGCCAAGCCATTGAGTTAATTTATCGCGAAAAACTGCTTCATTGTCCGCTAACAATAATACATGGATTCGTGCACGATGATTTAACTGCTGCAATCCATTAATGAGTGCCGCCGCTGAAAATCCTGTACCTGCATCAACGAAAATATGATCAAATGAAAAGCCCAACACCTGTTCATTGACAACGATATCCTCAGCGAGAGTGACGGCACCACGCAATGCTTCAGGAATACTAGCACCTTCTTCTAGAACAAATCCATGTTCGTTTAGCGTATTCAAATACTGATAGGCTAACTCATTGACATGAGGCCAATTATCACGTGTCACCCATTGAATTTCATGCTCCTCAAGAAAAAGACGGCTTAATTTATAATTGCCGCGTTGCTCCAATTTCCAAGGCTGAATCAGATAAGATGTTACGTTCAAATTCCATTATCTGGCAATTTGCAAAGCAGCAAGTAAATTATTCGATTGAGAGCCTGCAATGACAATCAGGTGACGTATTTTATGGCTTATTAATAAAGGTACAAGTCCAGCATATTTGCGCAGTTTTGAACCGCTAATCCCACAACCTAACTCATCATCCCTTTTGACATAACAGCAGACGTCTTCATCTGGAAAATGGTTTAATGAATGAACTCGACTGGATAAATTCCACATGGAAAAATACTTAATTTCTCACGAAATCGAAATGGTGCGCTGTGGATGTTTGTGAGTGGAATTGATAACCAAGTTCGTTAAACTTTTTAATCCCATCCACATCATCAAATTGATTTTGCATCAGAAATTTGGCCATAGTACCACGCGCCTTTTTCGCATGAATGCCAATCATTTTGAGTTGATTGTTCTTTTTTTCATAAAAATTAATGGTAATCAGGGGGTAATTTAATTTTTTTTCATCCACTGCTTTAAAATACTCTTGGGAGGCAAGATTAATTAAAACGGGATTACTCTGCGCGGCCAGTTGTTGATTCAGTGCGTCGGTTACTGTATTTTGCCAAAAATCATACAGATTTTTACCTGCATGGTTTTCCATGCGAACCCCCATTTCAAGCCGATAAGGCTGAATCGCATCTAATGGTTTTAGCACACCATAAAGACCTGATAAAATACGTAAGTGATCTTGGGAGTAATCCACAGTTTTTTGTTCCCAGGTCTTCGCTTGTAAACCTTGATACACATCACCCTGAAATAAAAATAGCGCGGGATAAGAATGTAACGAAGATTTATCATTCAAAGAAAAAGCTTGATACCGATCATAATTCAGTGCCGCAAGCTCTTTGGATAAATCCATTAAAGCAGCAATCGCATCAACGGATTTACTTTGCATTAAAGTCGCCAAAGCATTAGTTTTATCCATAAATTGCGGATGAGAGGTCTTCGCGGTATACGGTTTGGAAAAATTTAATAATTTTTTAGCCGGCGATAATAAAATTAACATTTCTATTTTCCTTATAAGCGCTAACGCGGTGCGGTCCCAGGAACCATACCGACTCTGGGCCTAAAAACATAGATTGTTATGGGTTCACTGCTATCAATTACATTACCCTCAGCATCCACAACTTCTGCCGCTAAAGTATGTGATCCACGATACATCCCATTAATCTCAAAGACAGGACTCATTTGTGGTGCACCTATAAGAGTGCATCATAGAGTAATTGGAGCATGTCGCCGCGATGCAATTCAGGGTCTACTTGAACAGTGACCACGACAAAACCTTGATTGTTGCGAATTGTTGCACCATTTTCAGGCTGAACAATCGCAATGCGAGTGTATGCATGCCGTGTCTTCTCCGGTTCAGGCGTCATTGAACGTGGTGCGGCTGCAGGGCGTTGCTGTGGTGAAAAACTTTGTGGTTCAGGAATGTTGATTACTTGAGCGCCAGGATGAGGTGTATCACTGAAATGCACATTTCCCTGACTGTCAGTCCATTTATAAATTTGCGCAGAAGCTGCGCAAATTATCATCATCAAGGATAGAGAAACAAAAAGTTTATTCATCACCACAGTTCCTATAGGCTGTAATATAGCTCAAACTCATAAGGATGAGTCAGACTTCTGATTTTCGTTATTTCTTCTTCCTTCATGCGGATGTAATTGTTGATGAAGTCGATACTAAATACATCGCCCTGTAATAAGAATTCATTATCCATTCTCAGATGGTCCATCGCTTGCTCTAAAGAAGCACATACCGTAGGAACATCAACAAGCTCTTCTGGTGGCAGATCATAAAGATCTTTATCCATCGATTGTCCGGGGTGAATTTTTCTTTGAATACCGTCCAAACCAGCCATCAGCATTGCAGCAAATGCCAAATAAGGATTCGCTGTAGGATCCGGGAATCGTACTTCAATACGACGTGCTTTTGGATTATTGACATGCGGAATACGAATAGCCGCTGAACGATTTCGTGCAGAATAAGCCAATAAAACCGGCGCTTCAAACCCGGGAACCAATCGCTTGTAACTGTTTGTTGACGGGTTAGTAAATGCATTCAAAGCTCGAGCATGCTTTATTATTCCACCGATATAATAAAGAGCTGTTTCTGAAAGACCTGCATATTGGTCACCAGAAAATAAGTTAACTCCATCTTTAGCTAAAGATTGATGGCAATGCATTCCGCTTCCATTATCCCCCACTAAAGGTTTAGGCATAAACGTAGCTGTTTTACCGTAATTGTGGGCAACATTATGAACAACATATTTCAAAATTTGTAATTCATCAGCCTTCTTCGTTAACGTCTTAAATCGAGTCGCAATTTCACATTGATTTGCCGTAGCGACTTCGTGATGATGTGCTTCAACAACCATGCCTAATGATTCAAGTGTTAAACACATTGCCGAACGCATGTCGTGAGAAGAATCTACCGGAGGGACAGGAAAATAGCCGCCTTTGATTGATGGGCGATGCCCTATGTTGCCACCTTCCAACTCTTTACCTGAAAACCATTGTGCTTCTTCTGAATCAATTTTATAAAAAGCACCACCAATATTCGTTTCCCATTGCACATTATCAAATACAAAGAACTCAGGTTCGGGTCCAAAAAAAGCGGTATCTGCAAGACCTGTAGATTGCAAATAAGCCTCCGCACGCAAAGCAAGTGATCGCGGGCAACGCTCATACCCCACCATTGTTTTAGGATCGACTACATTGCATCGGATTAACAAGGTGTTGTCTTGAAAAAAAGGGTCAAATTTAACGGTTTCCAAATCAGGCATTAACGCCAAATCAGATTGATGAATTTTTTGCCATCCTTTAAAGGAAGAACCATCAATCATCTTTCCGTTTTCAATAAAATCACTGTCCACAGCGGAAGCAGGAATTGTAATGTGTTGTTCCTTACCGCGTATGTCAGTAAATCGCAAATCAATTAATTTTGCATCATGTTCACTAATTGCCTCAAGTACTGTATTTTTACTCATTATTGCTCTCCAGGATATTCTGGATATGTAGTGTACCTTAAGTGACTTATTAATCCCAATAGATTAAACTCTATGTTTTTACTTCAAACCATAAAAAATTATGGGTGCGTATCAATATCAAGCGCTTCAAAAAAATGGCAACTCGACTAAAGGGGTTTTGGAAGCAGATTCTGAACGCCATGCGCGCCAACTTTTGCGTGATCAAGGATTGATTCCAACACAAATCAGCGTATTGACGCAGCAACGTTCAGGCAATCATGCCAAGAGTAAAATTTCTGCAGCAGATTTGGCTTTATTTACTCGCCAACTGGCTACATTGCTTGCCGCCGGAATTCCCGTTGAAGAATCATTACGTGGTGTGAGCGAACAAACAGAAAAGGATAAGGTCAGAGAATTAATCATTGGAATACGAGCAAAAGTACTTGAAGGATATGGTTTAGCACAAGCTATGGCTCAATACCCACACTCTTTCCCTGAATTATACCGCGCTACAGTAGGTTCTGGGGAGCAAACAGGACATTTGGATGTGGTTTTAGAAAAATTGGCTGATTATACTGAGAATCAACAGCAAACAAGACAGAAAGTTCAGCAAGCCTTGATTTATCCCCTCATCATGATCCTTGTTTCAATTGCCATCATCTGTTTTTTACTTACTTTTGTCGTTCCTAAAATTATTGAAGTATTTACCAGTAGCGGCCAAACATTACCCGAAATGACTTTAATACTCATTGATATAAGCCATTTCATCAAAGAGTATGGTCTTTATACGCTCATCGCTCTTATCCTCTTGATTTTTGCCTTTAAAAAAAGCTTAAACAACATGACCATTAAAACAGAATGGCATCGTATTCTGCTCAAGTTGCCTATTATTTCGTATCTGGTTAAAACCGTTAATGTTTCGCGTTATATTCATACTTTTGGTATACTTTTCGCAGCTGGGGTGAGTGTTCTTGAGACCATGCGTGTTGCAGCAATCCTTGTAACAAATGTCGTCATGAGACAGGCTTTTGATACTGCTGCAATCAAAGTGAGAGAAGGATGCGGTATTAATGAAGCTCTGAAAGACACTGGCTATATCAGCCCCATGGCAATTCATTTGATTGCTAGCGGTGAAAAAAGTGGTCAATTATCCAATATGATGGAGCGCGCTGCGGTCCATCTTGATAGTGAAGTCAAACAGTTGATTGACACCTCACTCACTCTCTTAGAACCTATGGTTATTTTGATGATGGGAGCAATCGTTTTATTTATTGTTTTGGCGACTTTATTACCCATATTCTCAATGGAGCAACTCATCACATAGTTTTATAAAATGAATCCGCGCATCAACCACGTTCCACTTAATTAGGAGAAAAAATGAATAGACAAAAAGGGTTTTCGTTAATTGAAATCATGGTTGTTGTTGTTATTTTAGGTATTCTTGCCTCAATTGTTGTTCCTAAAATTATGAATCGTCCTGATGAAGCACGAAAAGTGAAAGCCAAGCAAGACGTACTGGCAATACAAAACGCTCTTGATTTATATAAGCTTGATAACGGTAATTATCCGACGACCGACCAAGGCTTATTGGCACTTGTAGAGAAACCGACATCAAACCCAATACCCGGTAATTGGAAACAATACCTCAAATCATTACCTAAAGATCCTTGGGGCAGAGATTACCTTTATTTAAATCCAGGACAACATGGTGACGTCGATGTATTCACTTACGGCGCAGAAGGCCAACCTGGTGGTACAGGAATTAATGCCGAAATTGGTAATTGGGATGAAAAAAAATAGCCACGGCTTTACCCTAATTGAAATCTTAATTGTTTTAGTCATTGTAGGCATTACCTTTGGTTTTGCCTTAATTGCTTTTGGTGATTTCGGCGAGAGTCGGAAAATTTTGTTTGCTGCTGAACAATTGGCGAATACCTTACGCCTCGCACAACAACAAGCTATCTTGGAAACCAGTACTCTTTGGCTACGAATTGATAATGCTGGCTATCAAATTCTACAATTACAAAACAATGCGCAATGGAAAGCCATGTCCAATAAAGGGATTTTTAAAATGACCTATTTTCCTCAGGATACGCGGATTACATTAAAAACAGATCATCATACACCCGTTGGTACTCCAGCTGTCCTCATCACTTCATCTGGAGACATGACTCCTTTTACTTTAAGTTTTGGCAACAGCAAAGAAAGTCATATGACCATGCTTGTTGGCAAACGTAACGGCGATTTAAAGTTTAATCCGACAAAAAACAGTGAACATTAAATGAGAGCACGTCACAATTCATCAGGATTTACCTTAATTGAAGTCTTATTAGCGCTCTCTGTCATTGCGATCGCTTTAACTGCACTTCTTAAAGCAATATCACAAAATGTGGATATATCGCGACGCATTAAAGAGGAAACGGTCAGTCATTGGATTGCCATGCAAGGTGTTGCCATTATTCAGCTTAATCTTTTGCAGATCAATCAAAGTCAGGAAACAACCCAGGACACCACTATGCTCAATGCACATTGGTATTGGCGTGCCAAGATCAGTACAACACCGCAAAAGAACATTCAAAAAATAGTGATTTCAGTCAGTACAGACAAAGCGGGCCCGTTTAGAGAGGAACTGCAAGCATTCAGGTACGTCCCATGAAAAAATATACAGGATTTACACTGATTGAAATTTTAATTGCACTCGCTGTGTTTGCCATTTTAGCTACGATCACCACCTCAGTATTATATAATGCATTCACAACACGCACGCGAGTCAATGAACAAAGCGAACGTCTCAATGAAATTCAACTGGCAATAAGCCTTATTCAACAAGACATCACCCAAACCGTAGAACGTGCCATTCGTGGTAATGAAATGAGACTGTTCCCTGCATTTATAGGACAAACAACGTACCTTGAATTTACTCGAGATGGTGACGTCAATCCCGGAAGTATTGAACAGCGCAGTACATTAAAACGTATTGCTTATGTCTGCCAAAACAGCTCTTTAATCCGTAGAACGTGGAATACGCTTGACTCCATCAATCGCAATGTCTATGAAGATAAGCGCATTCTTCATCATTTAACCCATTGCCATTTTGGTTATTTGAATCAAAGTGTACAAATCCTCCCGGAATGGAGAGAGCAGGCAGTTGGCCCAAACCAACGTAAAGAACCATTCCCCCAAGCAGTTCAAGTGAATATAACGCTACAGGATCAAGGTGAGATTAATTTATTGTTTACTCTACCGGAGGCGCTGTATGCAGCAAGCTAAAACCATAGGTAGTGCCTTACTCACTGCCCTTTTTATCATGACGCTGGTTGCTATTGTAGCCACTGCCATGAGCACCAAAGTACAACTCGATATTTACCGTACAAAACTTATTATCGTCCACGATAAACTCTATCTTGCTTCGCAAGAAGTGACGTTTTGGGCTTTTGGCGAATTAAACAATGGCAAAAATAAATTCCTTAAAGCCAATGTGGAGGGAATGATAAGTCACTATCCGCTGAATATAGAGCACATCGATAACGCTGTCAAATTAACCGGAGCACTCTATGATTTACAAGCTCGATACAACCTCAACAATTTAACCAATAAAAAATTAATGATGGGATTTATGAATCTCATCAGCACAGTCATTCCCCAAACCCCAGAGTCAGATAAAACAAAGTTAACCCTTGCAGTGAATGATTGGCTTTCACCTTATGATCTGGCTCGCGGTAAAGAAAACTATTTGTCCTATTACATGAGCCAAAAACAACCCTATTATCCTAGTCATCAACTCATGAGCAGTGCATCTGAATTGCGCTTGGTTAAAGGGGTAAGCGCACCTATTTATCTTGCACTCTCCCCTTTCATTACTGCATTACCGGAATCCACTCCAATTAATATTAATACTGCGCCCATCCAAGTACTAAAGTCATTAAGCAGCAGCAAAAATGAGGCACGATTTAATGAATTATTGGATGCACGCAAAGAAAAAGGAATTAAAGAGATAGGAAAAATCTCGGAGCTACTTAAAAAACTGGATATACCGACCGATCAAATTACCCTTGAAAGCAATTACTTTCTCAATGTTGCTTATGCTACCAATGATAATCTTAATTTAACGGTATATACACTGCTTAAACGTACCCGTGATAAAAGTGGAAAACTCTCTGTAAGTATTGTGAGACAAAGCTTTAATGTGTTTTGATAGATAGGTGTCGGGCAATTTATTGCCCGACCTACGTGCGCTGAGTAAAATTCCGCTCTAAGTCAGAAGTGAATGTTGACTCTTGGTCGAATCTGTTACTGGTACTGAGATGGTGCGTTATTTGCCTGACTCATTTCTTTAACTAATTCATCGGCCTTTTTTATTTCTTGAGCGGACATTTTTGTATGCAACATCTTAAGTTCTTTTGCTGCTTCTTCATTATTATTCGCAGCAGCCATTTTAAATAAGGCATACGCTTTAATCCAATCATTTTCTACGCCCAGTCCGGCAAGATACATATAACCCAATTTAGCCTGCCCAATAGGATTTCCTTGGGCGGCTGCTTTAATAAACCAATATAAGGCCTGTGCATAGTCCTTATCCACTCCAGTTCCAGTAAGCAGCAATTGCCCTATTCCAGCCTGAGCTTCTGGCTCACCACTTTCTGCAGCAGATTGATACCAATAAGCAGCTTTTTGCGGATCAGGAGCAACACCATATCCCTTAAGATAGTAATAGGCCAAATAGGTTTCCGCTTTAACATGACCGTGCTTGGCCGCTTGAGAAAACCAATAAAATGAAGACTTATCATCTTGAGCGACGCCTTGCTGTTGCCCGGTATAAATGAGTCCCATGCTGTATTCTGCTCTAACATCACCTTGCTCAGCTGCTTTTTGGTACCAATACAATGCTTGATTGATATTTTTAGTCGTTCCCTCACCGAGCACATAATCGTACGCCAAATTCACTTGGGCCTTGCTGTACCCTTGTTTTGCTGATTTTTCAAACCATTCAAACGCAGTTTTTTATTCGCTACGACACCATCTCCTGTCGTATACATTAAACCAATGTTCCTTTGTGCAATAGCATTCCCTTGGTGTGCAGACTTCATATACCACTTAAACGCTTCAGCGAAATTCTGTTTTGTCCCTTCGCCTTGATCATACATAAACCCCAGACTGAGTTGCGCCAGCTCATGATTTTTATCAGCAGCCTTTTGATACCAGTTCAACGCTTCAGAATAGTTTTTTTCTATCCCTTCACCATACTGGAACATACGCCCTAATAAGTACATTGAATCAGTATTCCCATCTTTTGCTGATTTCATCAAATAGGGATATGCAGTGGTATAATCTCCGTTTTCAAAAGCAGCAAAGCCAACAATTTCATCACCGGCAAAGGCTGTATTTACAGCCAACAGTGCTGCCAAAATGACGTTGCGCATACCCACTCCATTTTAATTCTCTTATCTAAAGATCAGGATATGAAACAAACAAAGCAAGTAAATTTAAATCACAACGACTGAAATTAACGCACAAATTGAGGTGTTTTTTTCTAAATAACCCAGGTTGAACGTGGCGAAACTCAGAGGTTTGCAACGATCCACCTGCATGAATTTTTTTTATTTTCCTGCGACCATCATTTTTTCAATAAGAACAGAACCACAGCGTGTGGCAATATTACGATTAATGTCATAACCTACTGCAACGATGTTTAAAAACATCTCTTTTAGATTGCCTGCAATTGTAATTTCATCCACAGGATATTGGATCACTCCATTTTCAACCCAATAACCACTGGCACCACGAGAATAGTCTCCAGTAATGCCATTGACCCCTTGTCCCATTAACTCAGTAACGAGCAAGCCTTTATCCATCTTTTTTAAGAGATCAGCAAGATCGCCAGCAGTTGAATCAATGGTCAAATTATGTACCCAATCGCTATTTGCAGTTGTTTTTAATCCTAATCTACGAGCAGAGTAACTGCCCAATGCATACTGCATCACTTTTCCATTTTCCACTAAAACGTTCGGACGAGTAGGTACTCCTTCACCATCAAATGAGGAACTTCCCAACGCACCCAGTAAATGAGGCTGTTCATAAATACGAATAAACTCAGGAAAAATTTGTTTCCCAACAGAATCCAATAAAAAAGTATTTTTTCGATACAGATTGGAGCCACTGATTGCATTAATAAAACTGGCAAATAAACCACTGGAAACTCGTGATGAAAAAATAACCGGTGTTTCTTGTGTCTCAATCTGTTTTGCCCCTAAACGACTTAACGCACGCTCTACTGCATTTTGAGCAATCAGATGACTATCGACTAAATCCAGGGCATTGCGGACCGTGGTGTAATCATAATCACGTTGCATTTCGTCGCCTTCTTTGGCAATTAAAGAACAACTTAAACCGTGACGCGTGCTGTGAATAAATCCAGAGCCACCATGAGTGTTTGCAAAACCATGATGCGATTCATAAGAAGAGACATTCACCCCATCGGAATTAGTAATTCGCTTGTCTAAAGACAAGGCATGCTTCTCACATTTAACAGCCATTTCAATTGCTTGTTGCGGTGTGACATCCCAAGGATGGAATAAATCAAGATCGGGATGTTCGTGACGCATTAACTCCTTATCTGCCAAACCAAAACAAGGATCTTCCGCACTCACTCTGGCAATATCACAAGCTGCTTTAACCATTGCTTCTAAAGCTGCAGGCGATGTATCCGTACTACTTGCGCCCCCTTTACGTTGACCGATATAAACAGTCAGACCAATTCCTTTGTCTTCACTAAATGCAACGGTTTCAACCTCGCCCATTCGTACATCAACAGAAAAACCTTTATCATTATTTACAGCAACCATGGCGTCTGTGGCTCCTTCTTTTTTAGCGAGTTCCAACACTTCGTTCATTAGACGAGTTAAATCAGTTGTTGACTTATGTACTTCAGTATTGTTATGTTGCGTTTTCATTTGCATAAGAGATTCCGTGGTGTTAAATGATGTACATAAGGATACAATAACATGTCTTCGCAAACCAATGTTTATCCTGCAAACAAATCATATTTGTTCTTTATCATCTTTTTTTTGAGTGTCTGCGCGCCTCTTTGTGCCTATTCTGAAGGATACTGGCAAAAGGTGCATAATGGAATCGAATACCAGGATCTTGCTGGTGGTATCCTTGCTCCCTGGACACATATTTATGTTTTTCGTATTGATCTGCAGAAAAATCGGATTGCATTAGTCAATGCAAAAAAATTAGGACTTAAAAATGCCTCAGCAGATCAATTTGCAGAGCACAGTAAAGCCTTACTAAGTATTAACGGTGGTTTTTTTGATCATGAGTTTAATCCACTTGGATTGCGTATCAATAATAAAAACCAGCAAAATCCCTTAAAACGAATCAGTTGGTGGGGTATTTTCTATACAAAAAATAATAAAGCATCGATTTCAAGCCTGAAGCATTTTACTCAAGATGGTGACATCGACTTGGCCATTCAAAGTGGTCCTCGTTTATTAATTCAACGCAAAATTCCATCGCTTAAACCAGGAGAAGCTGATCGCACTGCATTAGGAATTACTGAAGATGGAAAAATAATTATTCTTGTGTCTACCAATGCAGCGATGTCAACCAACAAATTAGCTCACCTTCTTCGCTCACCACCTCTATCGTGTGTTGACGCAATCAATTTAGATGGAGGAAGCTCAAGCCAACTATATGCTCACATTGGATCTTTTTTACTTAATGTGCATGGTTATTCTAATGTCAGCGATGCAATCATTGTAAAGCCATTGCAGTAAAATTGTAGTCCATAGCCGTCAGGCTAAGAAAGAATAAAATAAAGTAACTTATTGAATTAAGAAGAAAAACTATAATTTTACGTTTATAATTTTTTAATTCGATCGCTCATTAAAAGTAGGTGAGGTCTTAAGGTATCGATACATATTTTGCAAGTAGGTTTTTAGCAAAAAATACGTCGTTGCGATCCGTAGGCGAAGCAATCCAGTGACCTTAAAAAAGCGAATCAGTGCATCTGAAGCCCAAAAGGACGCTGGCTTGCTTCGCCTACGGCTCGCAACGACGGCATAATGCACCTAATAATATACTACTAAAAATAAGTGCTGATACCTCAAGACCCAACCTACTTTTGATTGCATGTGGTTCTTAGCTTGACGTCTATGGGGTGAAGCGCAGCGGAACCAGTGGTTATTGATGTGTCTCAGAACCCCTGGTTCCGCTGCGCTGCACCCTGGCTACATACTACGATACTTTGGGATCCGGTCAACGCGAAATCGTTCCTTCACTGGTTTATTTTGCATCAAAACTGCTGAGGAGCCTCTACTTTGCTGTCATATTCATTATCCTCTTCACCTGAGGATGTCGGTCTTGCTTCTTTTCTAAAAAAGACAGTAGCCCGTTTCGATCTTTCCTCATTATGCGAATAGGCCAATGTGTATTTTTCTGGCGTTCTTTGTTGTTCAACAAAAGCTAATCCCTGACGCTGAGCTAATTCCTCAATCAACGGTATTATCTTCGTCCTTACCATTTTTACCAAAGTAGATTCTTTTCCTAATAAATCGTTTATTGCACTGTCGTTTTGCATAAAGCCAAAATGAACGAAACTTTGCAAATAATTATAATTCTGAGCCTGTTTTCTTAAACCATCACCATTAAATACTGCGCTCATCACCTGGTGTAACCGAATGAGAATATCCGCAGAATAATGACGTTTCTGCCCGTCTATTCCCGTATATCCTTTCTCCTTTTCCTCTTTGAAATATGCTTCATAATTTGAATCACCACCATGTTTTTCATGATAAGCAAACACATCATCAGTAAGCCGCTGCATGTATTTAACAAGCTGTTCTTTACTTAGACTCTTAAGATCAATCTTGTCATTCGGTTTGTGTCTGTATTGAGACAAAAATACTTTTGATTTTTCGATAAACGCATTTGCTTTATCAATAAACGCAGAGAATATATTTTTCGCTTTTGCTTTATCTTCTTTTGGTTGTGTGCCGTCTTCTTCTAATGCCTGCATTCTTGCTTTTAGTCGATCAACACCGGTTTCGACTCTACCAATCATAGATTCATTACGTTCTCGCATTTCCTGTTGGGGAGATTCATAAAGACCACAATGCATAATGCGTTGCACACCCTTGGTTATTTTGCTTAACTCAGGAGGATCATCTCGAGACTCCAGTGCCAGCGATTTTGCATGGAACAGATTTTCGACATCGTCTTTCTTTTTAGTGCTCAGCTGTTCTTCGCTCCTGTATATTTCGTCAACAAGCGTTGGGTTGCGTTTATCCTCTATAGGCATAGACATAATCATGGTCAAGTTGGATTTCACATTCTGCATCCCGCTTAATTTCACAACCGGATTTTTCACCTTTTGCGTATCATCGATAACAATGCCATTACCATCGATACAAAATTTAACATCTGTTGTATTTAAGTTAATCGGTGAATGGACTCCCATTTCCGCTGCGCGCTTTTTAATCGCAGAATAATTACCTGTATAATCAAATAACTTCCCCATCGCTATTAACTGTTCTTGTGCATGCTCCGATAAACCTGCAGATGTTGCTTTAAGTCGCATTACGCCTGAACGTGATAAACCACCGAAAATGTGAAATGCGGTATCTAAATTACCCGAAGCAATCATTTTTTCAGCAAGAAGCACGTAACGCTCCAATGCAATAGTACGTTCACTTATTGATGTATTTGAAAGAATATCCTCAACAACATAGTTATTGATTGCCTGACAACATTGAAGCAGAGGTTTGGAGGATTGATCGGTCATGATCTTGCGACGAGCGTTTTCAACATGATACGCTAACGTCATTTGATCTTCTAATTTTTTTAGTTCTTTTGCTGCTTCTGCTTCAAGCTCGATAATTTTTTTTGCCCTTCCATCTTCATTTAAAGACAAATCACGATTAATTCCATCTATTTTTTTTTGAGTATCCACTTTGAGTTTTTCTATATCAGGTGGAATTTCAATCACTTTTCTGGCCAACGCTTTTTCTGCACTTTCCAGGAACAAATCATCGGGTTTATCCAGAATATCCATTAATGTTTTTGCATAAGTCTGCCCAGCTGCGGTAATCATGCCGACAAATGTTTGGAATTTAGTATCCATAATTTGTTGATGGAGTACTTTTAATGCGTCCTTTTGGCGACGCTTGCTGTAGTGTTCATCCACTAAAATTTTATCAAATACGGTTTCAACTGCACCAAACCCATAAGTAGCAACAAGATTTTGATAGGCCTCAATTAACCTGTCAGTTTTGTTAGCGCGGAAGTATTTAATCAGATAATGAAGACGTTTATCCAGCTCAATGGGTTCCATTATTGTTTCATACAACTCCATTGATTTGGGTTTAATCACCTGGTCTCTAGGTTCTACTTTCAAAGAGATATCATACAAACGCTTACTCAGCTCTTTCTGTTGTTGCTGACGTTGCTGATCCAGCTCTTTTGCATCTTTAATGGATAAGCCATCGAAATTAAGGCGAGTTTTAGTGATTGCTTCCGCCAAGATCTTGTCATATTCTGTAGACAATTCAAGTTGTTCAAGCCGCTCACAATTCCACCGTATCTTCATGAATGAGTCCAATAGTTTTCCTTTAGCATCTCTCTCTGTTGATGCCTCAAAAACTTCCATCTTACGCCCGACAGCCTCCGGTAACATATAATCATTACTTTGTTTCGCATACGCCACAAAAGCCTGAAAATCCTCTCTGGGTGCAAACAGTTTTTCCATATGTTCAAATTGTGCTTGTGCATGCTCGGAAAGACCACCCATGGTCGCTTTTAGTCTTGACAATTCCGCACTGTTAAGCGCCGAAAATATTATAAGAGCAGCATGAGCCTGATGTCGTTCCAGTAGTTTTTCTGCAATTAAAATATATTGTTCCCACTTGATTGTTCTTAATTTAAGAGCGTCTAGGATGGAAACATCTTCATCGTATTGCAACAGATCTTGCCGTATGTATGCAGAAATTAAATCTGTATTTTGCGTCAAGGCTGGCATAAATCGCGCTCTTTCTTTCTTTAAGAGCTCAACGCGTGCTTTCTCAAGGTAATAATCAGCAGGCGGTATGTCTTGTTCGATATCCAGTAAAGTTTTTTCCTTTCTTTTTAGAATGCCAAGAATTTGTTCACTTTTCTGAGCAGGTTCCAAATCACTCTGTTCTATAGCATCAATCTCCGCATCAGCCTGCTCGTTCATTTCTTGAATTGCTAATGCTGCAAAATCCTCACGCGGCTTACGTAACACTTCCATTACCACTTTTCCAATCATTTTGGCGCTTTCTATGACAATGGCTGAAAGGGTATCTGCTGTTTTATTAATCACAAATTGATTCATCACCTTGAGCGCATTGGCAAGATCCTTATCATGCTGCGCAGCACTAACAATTTTTCTATTCATGAGTATTTCTTCAAACACCTTTTTGAATTCGATGAAACCATAAGTGTCGACCAATTGCTGACATTTAACCAATAAGCTCTCTACTTGAGAACGATCGCAATCGGTTAATAAACGACCAATACTCGATGCCAAGGGTGATGGTTGTGTCTCCTCTTCGCTCTCTAACCCACTCTCATGTCGTTTAAAGAGTCCCTGGCGTGTTGCTTTAGGATTATGCTTAGGGGGTTGATGAAAAGCTGCACTGTAGCTATCGATGAGATCTTCAAGCTCATCAACTTCCTCTCGTATTCCATAATGTGAAATGGTTTCCTCTAGTGATAAATCTATTTTAGAATGCTTCAATTTATATTTAGTCATCTTATTCAGCTCTTTTAAAAATGGAAGTACTATATAAAATATAGGCTAAAATAATGGTCTTTTCTTATTTATGAGGAAAATATAGTTAAATTTTAATCAGAGAAAACTATTGACTTTTTCTGTTTTTTCCAAGTTGGCGTGAATTACAATAACCCACAACTTATCCACAAAATACTCCCAGATTATTCTCTTGACCATTAGACAAAAACACATTATCTTGTTATCAAGGACCCATATAGACCCAATATGTTGGGTTTTATGCTATAATCTAAATAATAGTGAGTAAATTTAACTCGACTGTTGATAATAATAAAAACTGCGTGGAGGATAAATGTCAGCAATTATTGATCCGGTAAATGACGTACCGCAAACCAGTCAACTGGAATTGACCGCTAATGCTCCTGGTTTATTAAAAACCATCAAGCGCAATGGTAAAGTAGTCAATTATGATGATACTAAAATCAAAGTAGCCATTACCAAGGCATTCATTGCTGATGAAGGAGGCACTGCTTCCACGTCAGATCGGATTCATCAACAGATTGAAGAACTCACACGCCAAATCAGTCAAGTATTCAAACGTCGTTTGCCTAGTGGTGGTGCAGTTCATATTGAAGACATCCAGGATCAGGTAGAGTTAGCGCTGATGCGTAGTGGCCACTATAAAGTTGCTCGAGCGTATGTACTCTATCGTGAAGAACACCGTAAAGCACGCGAAACCGAATTAAAACAACAAGCAATTGACAATAAGCTTTTATTGATTACTATGCCTGATGGAGAATTAAAGCCATTAGACACCGAGCGCATGAATACAATTGTTAATGAAGCATGTCGTGACTTGGAACTGGTTCAAGCAGAGCCCGTAATTAAAGACGCAATGCGTAATCTTTACAATCAGGCAAAATTTGAAGACGTGCATAAAGCACTTATTATGGCAGCACGGACTTTAGTTGAAAAAGAACCCAACTATACCTACGTAAGTGCTCGTTTGCTATTAGACAGCTTACGTATGGAAGCACTGAATAAATTAGAAATCCAATCCGATGCAACCTTTGATGAAATGAGCAAGCTCTATCCTGCTTACTTCAAAACCTATGTTGCTCATGGCATTAAGCAAGGAATGCTTGATGAAAAAATGGCTGATTTTGATTTGGAAAAACTGGGCAAAGCACTGTTGCCAGAACGCGATATGCAATTTACCTACCTCAGTTTGCAAACACTATATGATCGTTACTTTATTCACGACCATGGCGTACGTTATGAATTGCCACAAGCGTTCTTCATGCGCGTTGCAATGGGCTTGGCAATGCGTGAAAAAAATAAAGAAGAAAAGGCAATTGAGTTTTATCAATTAATTTCCTCTTTTGATTACATGTCATCTACCCCTACTTTATTTAACTCAGGCACAATGAGACCACAATTATCCAGTTGCTATTTAACTACAGTACCGGATCATTTAGATGGTATTTATAGCGCCATTAAAGACAATGCCCTACTCTCTAAATATGCAGGTGGCTTAGGTAATGACTGGACTTCCGTACGAGCTATGGGTTCACATATTAAGGGTACTAATGGCAAGTCTCAAGGTGTGGTTCCCTTCTTGAACGTTGCAGATGCTACAGCAGTTGCAGTAAATCAGGGTGGGAAACGTAAAGGGGCAGTTTGTGCTTATTTGGAATGTTGGCATAAAGACGTAGAAGAATTCTTGGATCTCAGGAAAAATACGGGTGATGATCGTCGTCGTACGCATGACATGAATACTGCATTATGGATTCCTGATTTATTTATGGCACGTGTTCGTGAAAATGGCGACTGGACTTTGTTTTCTCCTGATGAAGTACCTGAATTACACGATCAATACGGTAAAGCCTTTGAAACGTTATATTGTGACTATGAAGAAAAAGCACGACGTGGCCTCATTAATAACGTCAAAACGCTTTCTGCAGTTAAGCTATGGCGTAAAATGTTATCCATGCTTTTTGAAACAGGCCATCCATGGATGACGTTTAAAGATCCATGTAATTTACGCTCGCCACAGCAACATGCTGGAGTGGTTCATAGTTCGAACTTGTGTACTGAGATTACATTAAATACGTCTGAAGAAGAAATTGCTGTATGTAATCTAGGAAGCGTTAACTTGCCTGCGCACATTAAAAACAGCAAGTTGGATACAGAAAAGTTAAAACGTACCATTACAACAGCGATTCGTATGTTGGATAATGTGATTGATATTAACTATTATTCCGTACCGCAAGCACGTAACTCCAACTTGAAGCACAGACCTATTGGCTTAGGTTTAATGGGCTTTCAAGACGCTTTGTATGAATTAAAAATTGATTATGCATCTCCAGAAGCAGTTGAATTTGCCGATTCATCGATGGAGTTAATCAGTTATTATGCGATTGAAGCGTCTTGTGACTTGGCTAAAGAACGTGGCAGTTACTCCAGTTACGAATGTTCTCTATGGAGTAAAGGCATACTGCCCATTGATTCCATTAACCTGTTACAGCAGGCACGCAGTCAATACCTGGAACAAGATCGCTCACAACGCCTGGATTGGGAAACTTTACGCATTAAAGTACGTACTCAAGGAATGCGCAACTCCAATGTAATGGCTATTGCACCGACAGCAACTATTTCTAATATTTGCGGTGTGGCTCAGTCAATTGAACCAACCTATCAAAACCTGTATGTGAAATCTAATTTGTCAGGTGAGTTCACGGTCATCAATCCCTATCTGGTTGCTGATTTGAAGGCACTGAATCTTTGGGATGAAGTGATGGTCAATGACTTGAAATATTTCAATGGCAGTGTACAACCCATTAGTCGTATTCCAGAAGAGTTGAAAAAGCGTTATGCAACTTCTTTTGAAATTGATCCGATCTGGTTGGTTGATGCCGCATCCCGTCGTCAAAAATGGATTGATCAAGCACAATCGCTCAACATCTACATGGCTCATCCTTCGGGTAAGAAATTGGATCAACTCTACATGCATGCATGGATTCGTGGATTAAAAACCACTTATTACTTACGAAGCATGGGCGCATCAAATGCAGAGAAATCAACGGTTACTGACGGTGCACTCAATGCGGTTAAAATAATCGCTGAAGAGCCTAAAGTATGCTCCATACTCGATCCAGACTGTGAAGCATGTCAATAATCAGGAGAATTTGAATGTCAAACATCATACAACAGCAACAACACGATATCACTCCCAATACCGGGGCTACTGGCTACGAATCTCTTGAAATGGGTGCGGCACGTATTCATGTGGATGATAAACGCATCATCAATTGTCGGGCGGATTTAAACCAACTCGTTCCGTTCAAATACAAATGGGCTTGGGATAAATATTTAACTGCCTGTGCAAACCATTGGATGCCCAATGAAATCAGTATGAGCGCGGATGTCGCGCTCTGGAAAGATCCAAACGGACTGACAGAAGCAGAGCGTTTAATTATCAAACGCAACCTGGGGTTTTTCTCAACGGCCGATTCATTGGTTGCCAATAATCTGGTTCTGGCGGTTTACAGACATATAACCAACCCGGAATGCCGACAATACCTCTTGCGCCAGGCATTCGAAGAGGCATTGCATACTCATGCATACCAGTACGTCATTGAAAGCCTGGGATTGGATGAAGCCGAAGTGTTCAACATGTATCGTGAAATTCCATCAGTAGCTACTAAAGCTGCGTGGGCATTACCATATACTCAAAGTTTAGGCGATGAAACATTCCACACCGGTACCGTGGAAAATGACCAACGTTTACTCCGTGATTTAATTGCCTTCTACGTGATTTTTGAAGGAATCTTTTTCTATGTTGGTTTCACCCAAATTCTGTCTATGGGTCGTCGTAATAAAATGGTAGGAACTTCAGAACAATTCCAATACATTTTACGCGATGAATCCATGCATATGAATTTTGGTATTGATGTCATTAACCAAATCAAGATTGAAAACCCACATTTATGGACTCCAGAGTTCAAAGAAGAAATGACGCAGCTCATTCGTCAAGGTGTGGAGTTAGAATATCAATATGCAAAGGACACGATGCCTCAAGGTATTTTGGGAATGAATGCAGAAATGTTTGAGGAATACATCCATTTCATTGCCAATCGTCGTTTAAGCCAAATTGGTTTAGTCGAACAATATCCTGGCGCAACCAATCCATTCCCATGGATGAGTGAAATGATGGATTTGAAAAAAGAGAAAAACTTCTTTGAAACACGTGTCATTGAATATCAGGCTGGCGGTACTTTAAGCTGGGAAGATGAATAGAGCACGTAAAAGACATAACAGATGTAGCCTGTGTGCAGCGAAAGCGAAACCATGGTTTTCCAATGTCATCCAGTGCACAAAAACCAGGGTTTCGCTACGCGTCTCCCAGGCTACAAGTTTGTCTTAAAATTGAATATGGTTCTCATTCATACCAAAAACATAAAAAATTAATTTTACCCATGAGCATCATTTTTTATTCAATCAGAAACAAAAAAGAACTATAATAGACATAAATTGACCAAAGCACTTGATCACAGAGTGTAGATTATAGAGAGCGTAAAATCATGCCAGCAAAAGTATTAATCATGAATGGACACTCCTCAAAGAAACGGAAAAGAATCAATATTAACGCAAAACATCGCATTATCACTCCAGGTGATGTAAAAGGTAATTACACTGTATCATTTGATAATTCCCAACGTCATTTAGAAGAAAAGACACATGATGGTTTTATTTGTCCAGTCACCAATACGCACTCAAACACAGCAGAGCAGTGGCACCGTTATCAAAACACAGTAATCAATGACATCAGCATAAGTCCCCTACAAGGAACTATTAATTTACAAGAATTTGCTCAATCAATTCTTGAAAAAGAAAAAACACATCCATGGAGTAAGCTTATCAGCAAAGCACATAACGTTCTTCAGTGCGGCGCACTAGCCATTAAAATGCCAAGTGGTGCAGTAGTCATTTATGAAAAACAAGAATTAACAGAGTTCTTAACAAGAATAGCAAATAGCATTGATGTAACCGGAACGCCAATGTTTTTCTGTGATAAAGAGCTGGGAAAAGTAAAACCTTTAGGTACCTTTATTTTCTCTGAAATTTATGCAGCGATCGACCTCATCCCCGATTTTACAGAATACGGTACAGACATTATTATCGCAACATGCAATATGGAGCCCCTTCAACTTGCCCGCAAGTCAGACCGCACCCGCAAAGCAAGTGGCTTGACGGTGGTGAGCAGCCCCAAGGGCTGCCGGCGATTAGTTCAAACTAACTTTAAAAATTACCTTTCTCATCAGCACCGCTCGTTTTATCGAGCTGCTCCTGATTTTGAATATATTCCCTAAGTGTAACTACT
>JBOFJV010000383.1:0-2403 GCA_051657005.1 Legionella sp.
CTTACAACTTCCTTTGCCTACGCTTAACCATACGCGTTACCACATACAGCCCAAGGCTAAGTACGAAATGCGCTCGGTCGCGCTTTCCCGGTAGCACTTTCAGCTACTAGCGGTCGTGCACTTTCGTGGCGCACTTTGAGCGATTTAAAAAATTTTATCGAGCCTCAGCTGAAAATAGGATTCAGTTTTATGTTTTTCTGTGGTTTTTAGTGATTCCAGTTATTGGTATGGCTTTGTTGTATCTTTGGGTGAACCTCTTTTGGATCAAATAATGTGTACCAAGTTAATATCTAAAAATTCGTATTTTTGCGTATTATTTGATTTAATCGTTTTAAATATGGTAATAAAGCTGTATAATTGTCGTTTTCTTATTCATAACGGTGATGAGATGACAATACTGGCTGTCTGTGGTCCTATAGGTAGTGATTTTAAAGCGTTTAGTGAGCAATGTTATTCGTATTTAAATGAAAAGAATACGATGTTAATTGATAGTACGGCGCATCAATCCATTAACTCATTACTCGCTGCTCTTGAGAGTGCTCCTGGTGATGTGATTGTTTTTGGACCAGATATTTTTTTAGATGAAAAAGTCCGAGAGCAATTTGACATCAAAGTATTTCTTGAATTGGATGCAGATCTCTGTTTGAGTAATCATTTAAAAGAAGATCTGTCTAATTTTAATCAACAAATTGATGATTATTTGACGAACATTCAACCTCTGAATGAACTCATCAGACGGTACGCTCAATTTGCTGACGTACGCCGGCCACAAAAACCAAATGATGAGTTACAAAAGACCAATGAACATTTAATTGGATTACTGATTAATAAAGAGAAGCAATCCTTAATGCGTATCAATACGCCAACGCAGTCTCTTCCCAGAGACAGTTTTTGGAAACCGGCATCAACGCCTCAATCGGCTACCCAATCCGTTCAAATTTTGAATTCGGGATGTAATTAATCGATTAAAATGCAGATTGTCAAAGTTCGCAATCTGCATAATAACTCATGTGGTAATCGAGAAATATTACTCTATTCAATGTTCAGATGTTATTTCTAGACTGCTCTATTCCAATTTCTACCCAATGATGAGCATGCCTTGTCAATCAGAAGCCCGTATGTCATAGTCCACGTCAATTGAAAAGAGGATTGGTTGTGCAGGCGTTATCAGGCTGTTCCTGCACTGATTCGTTACAAAATATGCAAAAGGAAACACTACATGATCTGCGTTTACTTATTGGCTGGAGCTGCTATTGGAATCCTGGCAACCATGTTTGGTTTTGGTGGGGGATTTATTGTTGTCCCGCTGCTGTTTTGGCTGTTGTCTTTTACTGGTGTGCCTAAAGAATTAGCGATGCATATGGCTGTAGGTACATCGCTGATGCTGATGTTTATTAATATGGTCTATGCGTCATGGTTGCATTATCTTAAAAACAACATGGATATGGAGTTGTTAAAAACAATGTTTCCATTGGTAGCAGTGGGAGCTGGATGTGGTGCTTTAATTGCTAATCTTATCAGTGCGACCTTACTTCGCTCTGCATTTTTATTGTTGATGTGTTTGGTTCTAATCCGAAATGTGGAGCAAGAGTTTGTTAAGGAAACGACGCCTAGCAATAAAAAGCCGACGAATCCCATTTTGTATCTGGTGAGTTATAGTACTGGAGTCATTGGTGGTTTATTGGGTATTGGGGGAAGCGTGATTATCGTTCCTTTTTTTAGACACTATGGGTTGCCAATGAATAAAGCATCTGCCATTGCAAATGGCCTTGCTGTACCCGGCAGCTTGATTGGCAGCATTATTTTTATCGCTTCTGGCTTGCATGTTTCTAATTTACCGCCATACAGTACTGGCTATCTTTATTGGCCAGCATTATTTTTCATTTTGCTGGGAAGCTTCGTAAGTGCCAAAATAGGGATTCATTTTAGTAGCACAATTCCTGACTCAATTTATGGAAAAATTTATTGCCTCTTATTGGTCATTGTTATTCTTTCGATGATATTTGGGTGAACTCTAAAGTCAAATCAGGCGTTTTTCTCCCTTTGTTTCCTCTTCACGGGTCTTACTATTAAGAGCACATTTCTTCGCCCTTTAAAAAAATAAAATACCCAATTGATAAAGACCAATATTTTCGTTCTGAAGCCGATTAAAAAGTAAATGTGCACAAAACACCACGCCATCCATGCAAAAAAACCACTGGATTGCAAAGGTCCTGATAATACGAGTGCATTGAATCGGCCAATGTTTGCCATCATTCCTTTATCGTAACTACTCACCCCTATACGCCACTGCGTGACGTACAGTGGTGAAAGAAACTGTACTCTAACGTTGATTGTTCAATGCCATAGTTACAGCAACCAAAGGATTTATTCCCTTATTTTGCATAGTTTGTACATAACTGG
>JBOFJV010000384.1:0-6170 GCA_051657005.1 Legionella sp.
GCTGCGCTGCACCCAGGCTAAAAGGACAATGCTAACATCATTTAATTTTCTAACTGCAAATCCAAATACTGTTCGGCATCAATGGCTGCCATGCAACCAAAGCCTGCGGAAGTAATCGCCTGTCGGTATCCATGATCGGCTACATCACCACAGGCAAATACTCCAGGAACAGAGGTACTGGTTGCCATACCTTCCAATCCCGATTTAATGATGATGTAACCATTATTCATCAGGAGTTGGTCTTTAAACAAATCAGTATTAGGCGTATGACCTATAGCAATGAATACTCCATCAAGATTTAACTGCTCTTTTGTATTGTCATGTACATTACGAATTACAGCACCGGTGACTTTTTTGCCATCGCCCATAACTTCATCAAGTGTTGAATTCCATATGATTTTAATGTTCCCATTACGTGCTTTTTCAAAGAGTTTATCCTGAAGGATTTTTTCAGCACGTAAACTATCACGTCGATGGATTAAAGTGACTGAAGAAGCTAGATTTGATAAATACAACGCTTCTTCAACGGCAGTATTGCCTCCTCCAATAACGCAGACTTCTTTATTACGATAAAAAAAGCCATCACAGGTTGCACACGCAGAAACGCCACGCCCTTGATATGCCGACTCAGATTCTAATCCCAGGTAACGGGCTGAGGCGCCTGTAGCAATGATTAGTGCATCACAGGTATAAGTTTCGCTATCACCCTGGAGTGTAAAAGGCGCTTGTGCTAAATTAGCTTTGACAATATGATCAAAAATAATTTGAGTGTCGAAGCGTTCAGCATGCTTTTGCATACGCTCCATCAGAGCAGGGCCTTGTAATCCCTCGATGTCTCCAGGCCAATTATCCACGTCTGTTGTCGTTGTTAATTGACCACCTGGTTGCATTCCTGTGATTAAAACAGGATTGAGATTGGCTCTTGCGGCATAGACTGCAGCAGTATAACCTGCTGGTCCTGAACCTAATATGATTAAGCGGTGGTGAATGCTTGCGCTCATCGTCTCTGCCTTCCTTAATATTTTGTGTTAAGATGAAGAATATTATGACAAAAACAAAGATATGAAAATACCTATGGAAAAACAACATTCAGGAAAAAAAGCTAAAACGCCTAAAAAACACATGCCTCATTACGTGGCAAAACGTCTTAGTGAGGGAAGTTTTATATTGATTTTAACAAGTGCTCTTTTTGTGCTTTTGTCATTACTGACGTATAAAATTAGTGATCCAGGATTATCACATGTATCACTACGCATAGGAGCTGTGGTTGCTAATTCAGGCGGCCAAGTAGGGGCTTATATTGCTGATGCACTGTACTTTGTATTCGGTTATTTTGCTTATTTGGTTCCTATAGCATTTGTTTTTGCATCATGGGCCATTTTAAATGAGCTTCGCACTGTAAAAGTTCTTGATAAACGTGTTTTATTATTGCGTGCTGTTGGATTAATGCTGATGTTTGCTGGTGGTTGTGGTTTATTGAGTTTAGAAACAGAAGTGAATCAGTTGAACGTGATCCATGGTGCAGGAGGGTATATAGGACAAGCTGTTGGCGGTGGCTGGTATCAAATTCTGAATCTTCATGGAGCAAGCTTGATTTTATTAGCAATGCTTTTAGTGGGTACTACTTGGCTAACTGGATTATCATGGGTAAAAGCAGTTGAGTTAGTTGGCTTTTATACTCTTACTGTTGTCAATTCTGTTTCTAAAATAGCACAAAAAGGGCGACAATTTATCCATAGACAAACACAGCGTTCGCAGTCAAAAGAAGGGACAAAGACTGCTAAAGATCTCCAAGAAAAATCGGTCCCCAAATTATTTAAACCGAAAGTTGAAAAAGTAGAGAAAGAAATAGAAGTGGTTGCATCACCAGCCTCTTCTTCACCTCCAGTTTTAGTTGCCAGTGAAGTAAAAAATGAAATAAAGACAGAAATAAAACCCGAAGTAATCAAGCCAGTGAAAGAAGCGAAAGAGTTTCGTGCTACAAAAATCAATACTTCTGGTGATTTACCTCCACTGAGTTTATTAGATAAAGGACAACCAGGTAAGCCTATGGGTGGCTATACGCATCAAGAGTTAGAAAACCTATCTCGAGAAGTAGAGCAGCATTTATTAGATTTTGGAATTCAATCTGGGGTTGTCGCTGTACATCCAGGCCCCGTAGTAACTCGTTTCGAACTGCAATTGGCAGCAGGAGTCAAGGTCAGTAAATTGACTGCTTTAGCTAAAGATTTAGCGCGTTCTTTATCCGTTATTTCGGTGCGTGTTGTTGAGGTTATTCCCGGAAAAACCGTTGTTGGTCTGGAACTGCCGAATCATTTGCGCGAAATGGTCCGACTTTCTGATGTTTTGTTGGCAGATGTATACCAGCAAGCCCACTCACCAATTACCCTTGCTGTAGGGGTTGATATTGCGGGGCATCCCGTAGTCGTGGATCTCGCAAAAATGCCCCATTTACTTGTTGCAGGAACTACTGGATCAGGTAAATCTGTGGGTATTAATGCCATGATATTAAGTATTTTGTTTAAGGCAACTCCTGATCAAGTACGGCTTATCATGGTTGACCCTAAGATGCTTGAATTATCTGTTTATGATGGTATTCCCCATTTATTAACACCAGTTGTTACTGACATGAAAGAAGCAGCAAGTGCTTTGCGCTGGTGTGTCGAGGAAATGGAACGACGTTATAAGCTCATGGCTTCTTTGGGGGTGAGAAATTTAGCTGGATTTAATAGTAAAATTGCCGAACATAGTGCAAGTGGACAACATTTGACAAATCCTTTATGGAAGCCTGTTGATTCAATGGATGACACTGCCCCAGAGTTAGAGGCCTTGCCTCATATCGTGGTGGTCATTGATGAGCTTGCTGATATGATGATGGTTGTGGGTAAGAAAGTAGAGCAATTAATTGCACGTATCGCTCAGAAAGCGCGTGCGGCAGGGATTCATATGATTCTTGCGACTCAAAGACCTTCTGTGGATGTCTTGACCGGGTTAATTAAATCAAATATTCCTACACGGATGTCATTCCAGGTTTCTTCAAAAATTGATTCTCGTACTATATTAGATCAACAAGGTGCGGAACAATTATTAGGTCATGGGGACATGTTGTATTTAGCACCTGGAAGTGGCGCTCCTTTACGTGTTCATGGTGCTTTTGTAGATGATAAAGAAGTCCACCGCATTGCGGATGATTGGCGTGCACGCGGCGAACCTGATTATATCGAAGAAATTCTCCGCATGACTGGTGATGGCAGTGAAGGAGGTTTGGATGAAGACGGTCAGTCTGCTGAAGATGATGATCCGCTTTATGATCAGGCAGTAGAATTTGTTATACAAACACGAAAAGCTAGCATTTCAGCGGTGCAGCGACGTTTAAAAATAGGGTATAACCGCGCCGCTCGTATGGTTGAAGAAATGGAGCGAACTGGAATTGTTGGCCCATTAGATGGTGGCTATCGAGATGTCTTAGTGACATCAATAACAGAGGATTGATGATGAAAAAAATAATCACAGCATTGCTTTTCAGCTTTTCGGCCGCTGTTTTTAGTCAAACAGCAGATGAGTTATTGCAAGCGAAACTCAATGGTATTCGTTCAATGTCAGCGAGTTTTAATCAATCGGTTAAAGCAAGACACCGCGTCGTATCACGTTCATCAGGAACAATGGCATTACAAAGACCTGGTCGTTTTCGTTGGCAAACCCAAGAGCCTATGGCTCAATTGATGGTAGCCGATGGTCAAAGAATTTGGGTTTATGATAAAGATTTGGAACAGGTAACAGTTAAAAAGCAAAATAAGGGTTTAGGTGGTACTGCGGCCTTATTTTTAAGTGGTTATGATAATACTGTCACTCGTGATTTTAATGTCACTCAGACGAACATGGGTAATGAACTTATTTTTGACTTAAAATCAAAATCTGCCAAGGCTAATTTCCAACGTATTAAGTTAGTATTTAATCAAAATAACTTAACAGGTTTGGAGTTGTATGATCAATTAGGTCAAGTGACTACAGTCAGACTGTCACAAATTAAATTAAACCCTAAATTATCGATTGGCCTATTTCAGTTTAAAACGCCTAAAGGGGTGGATGTGGTTCAACAATGAGTTTGTTCGAGACCAAGCCTAATCCTCCTCTAGCAGAGCTTCTAAGACCACAAAATCTTGATGAAGTAATCGGACAAAGCCATATTTTGGGAGAAGGAAAATCTCTATGGCTTAGTTTTGCTGGAAAAAAACTTCATTCGATGATTTTATGGGGACCTCCAGGAGTTGGGAAAACAACAATCGCCCTAATTGCTGCACAAGCTTTTGATTGCGAGTGGATAGCACTTTCTGCTGTTTTTTCAGGAGTTAAAGATATTCGTGCCGCGATTGAGAAAGCACAAGAAAATTTAATGTATGGGAAGCATACGCTATTATTTATTGATGAAATCCATCGCTTCAATAAAGCACAACAAGATGCATTATTACCTTATACTGAATCGGGTTTAGTTACATTCATAGGCGCTACGACAGAAAATCCTTCTTTTGAGGTCAATTCTGCTTTATTGTCTCGCGCACAAGTCTATGTTTTAAAATCATTAACTGAAGAAGAGTTAAAGCTGTTATTTCAAAAAGCCCATCAAAAAATTTTTTCCTCAATACAATTTGATGACGATGCAATCGATATGATTATAGGGTTTGCCGATGGTGATGCGCGACGCTTATTAAATAATCTCGAGCAACTCCATACAGCATGCGCTGCAACGAATCAGGTTCATGTGACTAAAGAATTTGTGATGAATGCCTTAGTTGAAAATGCCAGGCGTTTTGATAAAGGTGGAGATAACTTCTATGATCAAATTTCTGCCTTACATAAATCAGTACGTGGCTCTCATCCTGATGCTGCGCTTTACTGGTTATGTCGGATGTTGGATGGCGGTGTTGACACGCGTTATTTGGCGCGTCGTATCGTAAGAATGGCGTGGGAGGATATAGGGTTGGCTGATCCACGTGCGATCCAAATGGCTAACGATGCTGCTGCAACCTATGAACGCTTAGGTTCTCCTGAAGGAGAGCTTGCCTTAGGGCAGGCCGTTATTTATCTTGCCATTGCTGCTAAAAGTAATGCAGGTTATTTGGCATTTAACCAAGCAATGGATTTTGTAAAACGGGATAAATCACGAGAAGTACCGATCCATTTACGTAATGCACATACACGGTTAATGAAAGATTTAGGGCATGGGCGCGAATATCGTTATGCTCATGATGAACAACATGCCTATGCAGCTGGTGAGCATTATTTACCTGATGGAATGTCTGAACCGGAATGGTATCAACCGGTTCAACGTGGTTTGGAAATTAAAATTGCCGAAAAATTAGCTTTTTTAAAAACATTGGACGATAAGAAGAATCAATAATATGGAACAGAAAAAATCAAATTTTCGTTGGGTAATTGTTACTCTTTTATTTCTTATTTTGTTTATTTTATTAGCTACGTCGATCGTGCCTCAATTGGTTATGCAATTGATAATATTGCACAGGAATTTAATTTATCTGATTGGCAGATAGGTTTGGTGTTGGGGGCTTTTGGCGTAGGGTATGTAGTCACTGCATTTTTAGGTGGACTCGCCGCAGACAAGTTTGGCGCAAAGCGAACCATGGTGGTGGCGATTCTGTTTTGGAGTGTTGGGTCATTTTGCACCGGTATTTCATTTGGCTTTTTGCTGGTATTTTTGTCGCGATTTATTTTGGGATTAGCTGAAGGGCCTAGTTTTCCTTCAATGACTAAAGCAATTAGTGAGTGGCTTTCGGCAAAAGAATACAACCAATCTTTATCTTTGGCCATAGTCGCTGTTCCTGTTGCTCTTGCTCTGGGTGGCCCAATAGTATCGCAATTTATTCTTACTTTTTCTTGGCGTGGAACTTATTATTTCCTTGCATTGCTTTCATTAATCTGGATTCCTGTATGGTGGTGGCTCTTTCATGATAAACCGGAAGATTCACCATATGTAAGTCAAAACGAATTGGCTTATTTGCATGAATCAAACCTGAATCGTAACTACTCACCCCTATACGCCACTGCGTGACGGACAGGGGTGAAAGAAACTGTACTCTAACGTTGATTGTTCAATGCCATAGCTACAGCAACCAAAGGATTTATTCCCTTATTTTGCATAGTTTGTAAATAAC
>JBOFJV010000385.1:0-1810 GCA_051657005.1 Legionella sp.
TATTCAGTTTCCGAAGCTATTGGATACATCAAAGGAAAAAGTGCTATTGCGGTTGCGCGACAATTTGGTGGCAGGAAAAGGAATTTTAACGGCGAGCGCTTCTGGGCTCGTGGCTATGCTGTTTCTACCGTGGGTTTTGAGTAATCTAAACTTAGGGAATATATTCAAAATCAGGAGCAGCTCGATAAAACGAGCGGTGCTAATGAGAAAGGTAATTTTTAAAGTTAGTTTGAACTAATCGCCGGCAGCCATTGGGGCTGCTCACCACCGTCAATCCACCTGCTTTGCGGGTGCGGTCTGACTTTAAAAAATGCTCTTTTCCTTTGTTGTTGACTACTTTGATTACTCCACTATCAAGAGCGACTATTACTCGATTATGGTCATGGCGATGCATTTTTAATACGTGCTCTTTGTTTGGATAAAGCACGGTAGTCCATACGGTTACTTCATCATTCGATAATTGGGGAATACGAATGGTTTTTTTTGTGTCTGCATGCAATTCGGTAGCGAGTAACAATGAAAGAATTGATAAAGCTAAGGTAAGGTATTTTTGCATCAGTTTCTCCAATATTTTTTTTGCGAAAAACTATAATACAAGAGCACTTTTTTTGCATCTGAATCGTTGAAAACCTACTCGATTTTTTGTTATGGAATTATTCGTGGCATTTTTCAACCACTATTTGGCGGATCAAGTCAGTTAACAAAGAATAGCTTTGAGTCTTATGTGATGTGGGTCGCCAGGCAACACCAATTTCTCGGTATGCATCATCGGTCTTTAACGGTGCAGAAACCAAATCGGTACCCGCGAGAATGCCGCTGTTAATCGCAAGGTTTGGTAAAAAAGTAATCCCAGGCTGATGGCTCACCATTTGGATTAAAGTGTGGAGGCTTGTAGCAAAAAAATGATTTATTTTCTTGCTCTCTTTCAACTGACATGCTTGCAGTGCATGTCCTGTTAAACAATGTTCTTTTTCAAGGAGAAAGATACTGTTTTCTGGTAATTGAGCGATTTCTTTATTAAAACCTTGATGCAACCAGTTTTTGGGTAAGACCAGTTTAAAATAATCTTTGCACAGTATTTGGGTTTGAAATTCCTGAGTTGGATAGGGAAAGGCTAAGATAACGAGATCAAGTTTCCCTTCAGCTAAATGTTTTAATGCATTGTCGGTAGTGTCTTCTCTGATAAATAAGTTGATCTCGGGGTAGCGTTGCTGACACTGATGGTGCAGTTCATTTAATAGGAACGGGGCAATGGTAGGAATAATTCCAAGATACATTGGTCCTTGCATTATTCTTCCTTGATTTTTTGCATAATCAACTAATTCATTACTTTGTTCGATGATCAAACGACTGCGACGCACGATTTCTTCACCTAATGGAGTGAATAAGAACGTCTTATGATCGCGTTCTAAAAGTTGTGCTTCCAGAGTTTCTTCAAAGTTGGAGATTGCAGCACTTAAGGTCGACTGACTAATAAAACATGCTGCTGCCGCCAGCTCAAAATGCTGATGTTCGTAGAGTGTCACCAAATAATGCAACTGCTTTAAACTAATTAATTTGCTCATCGATTTTTCCGATTAAAGTAATTTGTTTTATTCATTTTAAATAATTATAGACCCTAACTATACTTTAACCAAGGAAGCAGCTGTAACTGCTGATTTTATAAACTTGAAACGTAACTACTCACCCCTATACGCCACTGCGTGACGTACAGGGGTGAAAGAAACTGTACTCTAACGTTGATTGTTCAATGCCATAGCTACAGCAACCAAAGGATTTATTCCCTTATTTTGCATAGTTTGTAAATAAC
>JBOFJV010000386.1:0-7863 GCA_051657005.1 Legionella sp.
GGCCTCAGATGCACTGATTCGCTTCTTTAACTTACAATTGCTTCGCCTACGGCTCGCAACGACGGATTTTTTTGCTAAAAAACTACTTGCAAAATAAGTGTTGATACCTCAAGACCAAACCTACTTTTGATTGCATGTGGTTCTTAGCCTAACGGCTATGCGCTGCACCCAGTCTACACACTAATCGTTGAATTCTGCGTATAAATCGTAATCGTCACTGTCGGTCACGGTTACATAAGCAAAGTTTCCTACTTTAATTCCATGAGTTGGTGGTAGAATCACTAAGCCGTCAATTTCTGGGGCATCACTTTTGCTGCGTGCAATGATTTGATCCGGATGGATTTCATCAATCAATACCGTTTGTACACTACCGATTTTATTTTCTAATTTATTACGGCTTATTTCTGCTTGTAATTGCATGAAACGATGATAACGTTCTTCTTTAATTTCCTCAGGGACCGGATCGCTTAATTCATTCGCTTTTGCGCCTTCAACAGGCGAATATTTAAAGCAACCGACACGGTCTAATTGAGCCTCTTCCAAAAAGTTGAGTAATTCTTCAAACTCTTCTTCAGTTTCTCCTGGAAAACCTACAATAAATGTTGAACGCAGTGTAATATCAGGGCAAATTTCTCGCCAGGAAGCGATGCGTAAGAGCGTATTTTCACTGCTCGCTGGGCGTTTCATGGCCTTGAGCACGCGTGAATTAGCATGTTGTAGAGGAATATCCAAATAGGGGAGAATAAAACCATCGCGCATGAGCGGGATAATTTCATCCACGTGAGGGTATGGATACACATAATGGAGGCGGATCCAAATGCCTAACTCACCAAATTGTTCACATAAGTCATAAAAGCGCGTGTTGATGGTTTTGTCTTGCCACGTAATGGGTTGATAGCGTGTATCAACGCCATAGGTGCTGGTGTCTTGAGAGATAACCAGAATTTCATTGACTCCCGCCTCTTTCAATTTTTTCGCTTCAGTCAATACTTGCGCCATAGGGTAACTTTGTAATTTACCTCGCATTGTGGGAATGATGCAAAAAGTACATTTTTGATTGCATCCTTCAGATATTTTTAAATAAGCATAATGGCGGGGGGTTAGTTTAATTCCTTGAGGTGGAATCAGTTGAGTGAATGGGTCTGCTGGAGGTGGCAAGTGCTGATGGACCGCTTCCACCACTTCCTCGTAAGCGTGTGCACCACTGATATGCAATACATCCGGGCACGCTTCTTTGATGATTTCTGCTTTGGCCCCTAAGCAGCCCGTTACAATAACACGACCATTTTCAGCCATTGCTTCTTTGATGGTATCAAGCGATTCTTTTACAGCACTATCAATGAAACCACAGGTATTAATTACTACAACACCTGCGTCTTGATAACTGGAAACCAATTCATATCCTTGTGCACGAAGTTGGGTAATGATGCGTTCGGAATCAACCAGCGCTTTCGGACAACCCAAGCTAACAAAACCTACTTTATGATTCATAAAACTCTAACTGTAAAAAAAGTGAACTAATTATACCTTTTATTGAGTCCTATTGTCGACTAAGTTTTTTGATTTATATGCTTTTAATTTATTGGCCTTGTATTATATTTTAGAATATAAGTCTTGACTAAGGGATACGATGTCTAAGAAAAAAGAGTTGGAACGTTTACTCGAATTGAAAAAATGCAGGAACTGAATCAAGTGCTCAATCAGCTGGAAATGCAAGAACTCCTCAAATTACGCATGAAGCATACGGAATACATGAATGTTACTGCTGCTGAGATGGAACGGATGATTATAACACCAGGGGTTGTCGTTGAGAGTGAGGACATCAATGCTTTTGCTGCCAAGTATACGGAAAAATTCAGTAGTGAAAGCTGGTATAAGAAACCAGAACTTGATCCCGAAGGAAGTCGAGCCAAATTTCATTTTTCAGCCGACGACCACAGTGTACTGGTTAATTTTGCTCTTGAGCACAGCAAAGACGCAGCGTTTATTCTTGTGGATGAAGCAACACAAACGGTGTTGGCTTATTCAGATGGGGATGGGCGTTTACTGTATCCTGATGGAGAGCGAGAGGTGCAACAAAACGACATACTCAAACCTTCTGAGGTGAGTTTGGATACGTTTTTGGAGTTAAGGAAAGCAACACTTGATTCGTCAATGAAATGAGGTGTTTTCAGTAAAGTAGCCCGGTTGCTGGCAACCGGAGTTAGCCTCTGGAATGGCGATGGGAGCCTGTTTGTGAGTAAACAGGTTGTATGATCTGAGTGACGCCAATATAGGGCCGTGCGGCGAAACCCGAGCTACATCGCCATGAACAATAGTTTTAGCGTTGGATTTGATTTAAAATTTTTAAAAATTTATCCGTTGAAATCTCACCCACCAGTTTTTTCTCTGACAATTCTTTACCTTCCCGGTTAAAAAATAGAAAAGTAGGCGGCGCAATGACATGAAAATTATGCATGATCGCTTTATTGGTTGCATCATTTGCTGTGACGTCAATTTTAATGACGGCAAAATGTGTTAATGCTTCTTGCACCAGAGGATCTTTAAATGTAGTTGCGTCCATTACTTTACAGGAAGTACACCAATCTGCATAAAAGTCTAGCATTATGGGTTTGCCATATGCTTCGGCAATCGTGTTGTTGATGCTGTCTAAATTTTGTTTGTGCACAGGCACATTCAATGCATTTTTTATTGCGGGTATTTGGGTTAATGGCTGCAGGGGATTAGTTGCGCCCATGCTTGCTCCTACTAAAATCAAAAAACCATATACCAGTAAAATAAGCCCTATTCCTTGACTGAATTTTTCGCGATGGGTGATCGAGTAAGTTAAGGCACCGCTGTATATTCCTGAAAAAATAAGCAAGCTTGCCCATAAGCCCATGCTAACTATAGGTGGGGCGATGCGTGCAATCAAATCGATGGCAACCGCAATAAAGAGAATACCGAAAAGTGCTTTGATGGCATTCATCCAACTGCCTGTTTCGGGCAACCATCGCCCTGCAGAAGTACCGATAAGCAGTAATGGTGTACCCATTCCCAAGCTCAAGACGAATAGTGTGAAACATCCTAATAGAACGTTACCTGTTTGCGCAATATAGGTTAACACACCAATTAGTGGTGCTGTAACACAAGGAGACAAAATCAAGGTTGATAAGCACCCCATGATTGCCGCACCCACATAATGTCCGCCTCGGTTGTTGCTGGTCCCGTGTATTTTTGCTTGCCAGGAATGAGGGAGTTTAAATTCATAAAATCCAAACATGGAGAGCGCTAAAAGAACAAAAATAAGACTAAATATTCCAATGGCCCAGGGCGACTGCATGCTGATTTGTAAATTGGCTCCGAGCAACGCAACCACGGCACCGATGATGGAATAGGTAATGGACATACTCAGCACATAACTTAAAGAGAGGAAAAAAGCCCTTCGTGTGGTAAGTTCTTTACCATGGCCAATAATGATTCCAGATAAAACAGGAACCATAGGTAAAATGCAGGGAGTGAAGGATAAAAGTAACCCAAATCCGTAAAAAGTAAGTAAAATAAGAAACCAGTTCTGACTTAAAAAGACTTTGGTTACCTGATCGTTTTGTGCGTCTTCAATAAGCGGAGGTGCGTCATCCGCCAGTACAAGTTTTGCTTGGGTTAATGCCAATTGATCGTCTATAGACAGCTGGATGGTTTTTGTCTCAGGCGCATAACAAAATCCATCATCAGCACATCCTTGATAATGTAAATCAATAAGCGTCTCTCCTGGTTTGTCGCCTAAAATTCCTATTGGCATAATGACCTGATTCCGGTATACCGTGTAAACATGGCCTTGTTTGTCGGTTTTCTTCTCAGTTGGAGGGAGGCGGAGTGTTCCCAAGTGAATTGCACTATGTGCTTTAGGTGTTAATTTAATGCGGTCACTGTAAAGAAAATAATCTGGTTTAATTTGGAAGTTGATGGCAAATGTATTGGGATCTACTTTTGATACATCCACATGAAATACTTCCGCTGCCGGGAGAGGGGTTGCATGTAGAGCAAGTGCGCTCATGAAGCAGAGTAACAATAGAAACCATTTTCTCATTCTGAAGCCTTTGAGTATTTTAACATAGCCTGGTAAAGGCTACAAAAAATTAATTACCTTTTTAAGTAACTATATCAGAACTTATTGTAGTGCGAATAAAATGAAAACTAAAATTTTTTTTGTTTTAACACTTGAAAGTAGCTTCCTTGTCCCCATATGTCAAATCAGCAACATTGCAAATGACTTTAGAGTTTAATTAATCAGGAGAGAGAAGCATGAAAATTCGTCCTTTACACGATAGAGTTGTTGTTCGTCGTATGGAAGAAGAGCGTACCACAGCAGGTGGTATTGTTATTCCAGATAGCGCTACTGAAAAACCAATGCGTGGTGAAATCATTGCTGTTGGCGCTGGTAAAGTATTAGACAATGGTGATGTGCGCGCTTTAGCAGTTAAAGTGGGCGATGTTGTCTTATTTGGTAAGTACTCTGGTACTGAAGTGAAAATCGACGGTAAAGAATTAGTGGTGATGCGTGAAGATGACATCATGGGTGTAATTGAGAAGTAATTGGAATTATTTAGGAGAAAGAGATAATGGCTAAAGAATTACGTTTTGGCGACGATGCGCGTCTACAAATGTTAGCTGGTGTTAATGCATTAGCTGATGCAGTACAAGTAACTATGGGCCCACGTGGTCGTAATGTTGTTTTAGAAAAAGCATATGGTGCACCTACTGTAACTAAAGACGGTGTGTCTGTTGCTAAAGAAATTGAATTTGATCAACGCTTCATGAACATGGGCGCTCAAATGGTTAAAGAAGTTGCTTCTAAAACTTCTGATACTGCTGGCGATGGTACTACTACAGCTACAGTTTTAGCTCGTGCGATTGTTGTTGAAGGGTATAAAGCAATTGCTGCTGGCATGAATCCTATGGATTTAAAGCGCGGTATCGACAAAGCTGTTCTGGAAATCACTAAAAAATTGCAATCAATGTCTAAGCCTTGCAAAGACAATAAAGCTATTGCTCAAGTGGGTACTATTTCTGCTAACTCTGATGAAGCAATTGGTTCTATTATTGCCAGTGCAATGGAAAAAGTAGGTAAAGAAGGCGTTATTACTGTTGAAGACGGTAATGGATTGGAAAATGAACTTTCTGTTGTTGAAGGAATGCAGTTTGACCGTGGTTATATTTCTCCATACTTCATCAACAATCAACAAAACATGACTTGCGAACTTGAGCACCCATTCATTCTGTTGGTTGACAAGAAAATCTCCAGCATTCGTGATATGTTGTCTGTATTGGAAGGTGTTGCAAAATCAGGCCGTCCATTATTGATCATTGCTGAAGACGTAGAAGGTGAAGCTTTAGCAACTCTGGTTGTTAACAACATGCGTGGTATTGTTAAAGTATGTGCTGTTAAAGCACCTGGTTTTGGCGATCGCCGTAAAGCAATGTTACAAGACATCGCAATTTTAACTCATGGCCAAGTGATTTCTGAAGAAATTGGCAAGAGCTTGGAAGCTGCTACATTAGAAGATTTGGGTACTGCAAAACGCATCGTGGTTACCAAAGAAAACACGACGATTATTGATGGCGAAGGTAAAGCCGCTGAAATCAATGCTCGTATAACTCAAATTCGTGCGCAAATCGAAGAAACCTCTTCTGATTACGATCGTGAGAAGTTACAAGAGCGTGTTGCTAAACTTTCTGGTGGTGTTGCGGTTATCAAAGTTGGTGCTGCTACTGAAGTTGAAATGAAAGAGAAAAAAGCGCGTGTTGAAGATGCATTGCATGCTACTCGTGCTGCAGTAGAAGAAGGTATTGTAGCAGGTGGTGGTGTTGCTTTAATTCGTGCGCAAAAAGCACTTGATTCATTGAAAGGCGACAACGATGACCAAAACATGGGTATCAACATTCTCCGTCGTGCGATTGAAGCACCAATGCGTCAGATCGTATCTAACGCTGGTTATGAAGCTTCAGTTATTGTAAACAAAGTATCTGAAAACAAAGATAACTATGGTTTCAATGCTGCTACTGGCGAATTTGGTGACATGGTTGAAATGGGTATTTTGGATCCAACTAAAGTAACTCGTATGGCATTACAAAACGCTGCTTCTGTAGCAAGCTTAATGTTAACTACTGAGTGCATGGTTGCTGATTTATCAAAGAAAGATGACGCTGGTGCTGGCGATATGGGCGGAATGGGCGGAATGGGTGGTATGGGAGGAATGGGCGGTATGATGTAAGCCGTTCTTCATCACCATTTCTTTAAAAACCCGCCATTTGGCGGGTTTTTTTTATGTTAATTGTCTAGTGTTTTATGAGTTTTTCTTCGGCCTGTTTCTTCATTACGATGATGCTGATGCGACGGTTTTTAGGGTCGTATGGATCTTGTTTATTCAGCAGCAACGTTGAAGAAAAACCGGATACGCGTACGACTTTATCAGGATCTAATCCTGCTTTAACTAATGCTCGTCGAGCAGCGTTTGCTCTTTGGGAAGACAATTACCCGTTCGTATATTCGAGCTCATCATGATTATGATAAGGATGAGCATCTGTGTGGCCTTCAATGGTAATTTTATTGGTAACTGCTTTGAGCAATTTGGCAATTTTCTCAAAAACATGCTCCATGCCTGGATTAAGCTTATCTGAGCCCACATCAAACATCGGTTTTTCCTGATTATCAATTAATTGAATACGTAACCCATTTGATACGACTTCCATCAATAATTGATTTTTTAAACCAGCTAATGAATGGTCTTGATCCATGCTTAAATTAATATGTGATTTCAATTCTTCAAGTTTTTTTGTTTCTTCCTTATTTGATTCAATAATTTGTTTGTCCTGAGCTTGTTTAGCTTGTGTTGAGGCTAAATCGGTTGTTGAAACTTGTCTATTTGTATCTTTTAAGTTAGGACCACCACCTTTTAAATTGATTTGTTGATTTCCCACGTTCTTACCACCAAAAAAAGTAATTTTCATGGGTTGCTTAAAATATTGGGCAATTCCATCTTTTTGTGCTTTATTCAATGAGGCAATTAACCACATCAATAAAAAAAGGCCATCATCGCAGTAACAAAGTCGTCAAAGGCAATTTTCCACGAACCGCCATGATGTTTATGGTTGGCCTTTTTACCATGCTAATGATGGGGATTTCTGATTTTTCTCTATTGATGTTGTCATTCATGATGTAAATTCACTAGCTGGGAGATGGTTCAGCAGCAGAGTCGCTTCCAGAACTTGATAAGGAGGCTGCCGGTTTGGTATTTTTTATTTCATCATTCAGCTGAGAAAATGACGGTCTTTGTGCAGAGAACAACACTTTTCGTCCAAATTCAACAGAGATAATGGGTGGGTTGTTGTGCAAGCTTGCCAAGATTGTGGCTTTAATGCATTGCAGCATTAATTGCGTGCGATTTGCTTGTTGCTCCATAGCAGAAGCAACAGGGCCGATAAATCTATAACCAATGAGAATACCCAAAAAAGTACCTACTAATGCGTGTGCAATGAGAACGCCTAGCTCAGGAGGAGGTAAATTGATCGACTCCATGGTATGAACCACGCCAAGAACAGCGGCTACAATACCAAATGCTGGCATTGCATCAGCAAGTTTAGACAATGCATTCGCCGGGATCATTTCTTCTTCGTGGTGCGAATCAATCTCCATATCCATTAAGGCTTCGAGCTGGAATGCTTGCATGTTTGAAGTAATGATTAATCGTAACTACTCACCCCTATACGCCACTGCGTGACGTACAGGGGTGAAAGAAACTGTACTCTAACGTTGATTGTTCAATGCCATAGCTACAGCAACCAAAGGATTTATTCCCTTATTTTGCATAGTTTGTAAATAAC